>CAYTFR010000008.1:0-21141 GCA_964437175.1 uncultured Gammaproteobacteria bacterium
AAGGCGGGCCGTCTCAATTTTTTCGCCGAGCCTCGCCATCTCCACCAAAACAAACTAAGACCCGCCGAAAGGCGGATTTTTTTTAAATTAAAAATGACAGAAAAAGTTTTCGGACTAGACCAATCCCACAACACCGATTTAATATTGGTTAATTCTCCTTTGATGAATTATGATAAAAGACCTAAAAATGATTACGATGTATTACCCCCCCTCGGACTTACTTACATTGCTTCGAAAGCTACTCAAGTAGGTCATAATGTCGGTTTGATAGACGCCGAGCATTACGGAATGGGTCCATCAGAGTTGACCAATATCGTCAACGCTTTAGATCCAAGATATGCTGGAATTAATATCCTTACTCCTAACCTACTACAAGCTTTAACTTTTGCTGAGAATTTAGACCCCAATATACCTTTATTAATTGGCGGTTCACACGCTACATCCCTACCAGAAAAAACTTTAAGAAAATTTGCCACTGTTCATAAAAAAGTAATTCTAATTAGAAGTGAGGCGGAATTAGCAGTAAGGGCAATTTTAGACGGTCAAAATGTCCACAGTATTCCTGGAACATTCTGGTTGGATAATGAAAATTTAAAATTTACACCCGGACTTTCTGTACCAAATAATTTAGATGAATTACCTTTAATGAAAAGGAGTTTTTTAGCCAATGACCCATCAATAGATCATCACACCGGAAAACTGGAGTCCCGAGTATTAACTTCAAGAGGTTGTCCCTTTGATTGCACCTTTTGTGCAGGAGCGAGAAGTTCTCTAGATTTAAAAGTTAGAAATCGTGGAGCAAAAAGCGTCGCCGAAGAAATAAAGGGTTTAGTTATAGATTATAGAATTCAAGCAGTTAGATTTGTTGATGATTTATTTATATCCAGCGAAAAAAGGATAAGATCAGTTTTAGAAGCCTTAAAGGAAATCGGGGCTTCAAATATATCTTGGGATGCTACAGGACGGGCAAGCATCTTATCAAGATTTAAGCCAGAATTTTTTGATTATCTTAAAGAAAGCGGTGCCAATGAGTTTGCGATGGGAATCGAATCTGGTTCCAAGAGATTAAGAGAAAGGATAAACAAACAAGTTGAAATGTGCGAAATTAAAGAAAGTATAAGAAATCTAACAGAAAGAGGTATAAAAGTAAAAGGATATTTTATAGTTGGCTTGCCAACAGAATTAAGAAATGAAACTTTAGAAACGTTTAAGTTAGCCAAACGTCTTACTACAAAATATCGTGGTTTATTTCGAGCCAGCGTTTTTATTTTCCGTCCTTACCCTGGCACCCAAGAATGGAAATATCTAATAAATAAAGGTTATAAGGAAAAAGATTTGCTTTCTATGTCCGCCGACGGAGTTGGCGAAAGAGCGAAACATGAAGTTTTGCCTACTCAATCCTTTAGTGAATGTAGTCCAGAAGAATTAGCAGTTATGCTTGCCCAATATAATAAGTGGCAACAAAATCTAATTCAATAATATGATTTATCAAGAAAATCCAAGATTTTTCAACTTAATATGAAATCAATATTTTTTTATTCCTTATTATTTTGTTGGAGAGTTTATTATTAATTGGAATTTTTCTTTTTCCAAGAGGGGTTAGGGGTGAATTGGAAAAAGAAAAACATTTTATTATTTTACCACAGAATATCTAAAACAACTTATCTCGTGGTCATTTACCATTCCTACTGATTGCATAAAAGCGTAAATGATAGTAGAACCTACAAAATTCATTCCTCGCTTTTTCAAATCTTTTGAAATTGTATCTGACAATTCTGTTTTTGAAGGAACCTCAGATAAAGATTTAAATATGTTTTGAATTGGTTTATTTTTTACAAATTTCCAAATATATTTATCAAAACTTCCAAACTCTTTTTGAATTTTTAAAAATACTTGGGCATTTTGAATCGCTGATTTTATCTTCAAACGATTACGAATAATTCCCTCATTTTGCAAAAGTTCTTCTTTTTTCTTTTCACTATACTTTGCAACTTTTTGCGGATTAAAATTATCAAAGGCTTTTCTATAATTCTCCCTTTTTTTCAAAACTGTTTCCCAAGATAATCCTGCTTGAGCACCTTCCAAAATCAACATTTCAAAAAGCAATCTATCATCATGAACTGGTACGCCCCAATCTTCATCATGATATTTGCAATATAATTCGTTTTTCGGATTTGCCCATTTACATCTTTTTATTGTCATCTAGGTTTTAAATAAATTAAAATTTATAAATAATTCGTTTTCGGAGCGGAGCGGAAGAAAACACCAATTATCCCCCTCTTTTGTTTTAGAAAAAAACAAATTTATTCCCCTTTTTAGAAAGCCTATCTTCATAATTCATCTTAGAAAAATATTTTTTGAATTGCGTATAACGTTTGCGTGTATGAGAAGTTACGTTAGCAATTTGAGCGGAGGCTTTTGTAAAAAGCCACAGCCTCATACACGTTGTTATATGATGTACCATTAAATTTTCCCTTCACGAATATCCCCAATAACTTCAGAATAAGGCTTAAACTCATATTTAGGATTCCGACTATTTCTATCTACAACCATAACTTGCAGATCAGCTCCCAATCTTGATAGTTTCTCAGGCGAAAGACCAGCCATATTTATTTCAGCTGTAGAACCAACCAGTTCTGAATATTCACTTCTTAGAGCCAGATTATGATCACGATCTCCTCTAGCAAATTCGGTGACCTCTCTAATACGATTTTTAAAGATGTGAAAGTTATCTGGCGTAATTCTCATTACAATAAAAAGGGCAAATCTACCTTTTTTTGCCAAATCATCTATCATAGTATTTAGATCAAAACTGACATCAACTTCAACAACACCCTGCCTGTTGGTTGGATGAACGTTCACATTGGCCGTTTCAGAACAACGGCCATAACCACTAAAATAAAGACCTGTTGGTTGTCTATCTTTAGGTGATTGGGAAAAACGATTGGCAATATTCAAACCTTTAAGTAATGTTTGGATATTATCTGTGACTGCATATCTATGGTAGATTTGCCCTTCTGGTTTTTCGCCTTCAACGCCAAAAGTTAAAGGTTTTTCAAGCCTTATTTTTGGTTGTTCTTTTTCAGCTTGATCTGTTCTAAAAGATTCAAAAGTATCCATGTTAAAAATTTAATGGTATTTCATATAACTAGTGTTTATACGAATTAAATGTATAATTTACCTTTTATTATATAATATACGAGATCAGTTTGTTCGCCACGAAGTCTAATACGACTCCGCCTTTAAAAATTCCCAAATGGTGCCAGCAAGAGGAGTCGAACCTCTGACCTACCGCTTATGAAACGGTCGCTCTAACCACTGAGCTATGCTGGCAATTATTTTTTATCTTCTAACTTTTAATTTTTAATACAAATTTCTTCAGCTTCTTTATTATAATAAAGTCATCTATGTCAATCAACCAATCTAAAAAAGTTGATCTATCAATTATTATTGTTTCCTACAATACAGAAAAAATAACAAAAAACTGTCTTCTCTCTATTTATAAATCACTTAAAAACTCTTCAATAAAATTCGAGGTAATTATTGTTGATAATGGATCAACAGACAACTCTATCAATATGATTAAAGATATAAAAACAGATAACAATAATTTAATTATATTAGAAAATAAAAATAATCTTGGTTTTGCAAAAGCAAACAACCAAGGAGTAAAAATTGCTCAAGGAAAATATATTCTTTTTTTAAACTCCGATGTTATTGTTTTAAATCAAGCAATAGAAAAAATGTATAAATTTATTAAACAAAATAATGAAAAAGTAAGTTTTTTAGGAGGAAAATTACTCAATAAAGATATGACTTCCCAACCCTCATGTGGTCCATTTTATTCTCTCCCGATTATCTTTGGAGCCTTATTTTTAAAAGGTGATTATTGGGGATTAACCCGTTATTCTCCAAACCAATTAAAAGAAGTTGATTGGATCTCAGGGGCCTGTATCTTAACCAAAAAATCAAGTTTTAAAACAATTGATGGCTTTGATAAAAAAATCTTTATGTATATGGACGAGGTTGATCTATTATATCGAGCTAAACAAAAAGGCTATCGGGTCTTCTTTTTTCCTCAAAGTAAATTCATTCACCTTGGATCAGCCTCAAGCCAAGGAAAAACTTATCCTATTCTTCAAGTTTATCAAGGTTTTTTATACTTTTATAAAAAACACTCTTCTCCTTTTAAACTATTTATTCTCAAAATTATGCTAAAATTAAAGGCACTAATCAGCATATCAATCGGTTATTTAACTAATAACAAATATCTTATTTTGACATATGAAAAAGCTTATAAAATGGTTTAAATGGTTTGATAACAACCTAATAAAAACACTTGTTATTGGTTTTATCTTTCTCATCCCTTTATATCCAAAAATACCTTTAAAAACCGTCACCTTCACTTATATTGCTATCCGACTTGAAGATCTTTACTTAGCTATTCTTGTTGGATTTTTTATTCTTCAATTGATTCGGAAAAAAATAATTCTAAACACTAAGTTCTTAAAACTATTTATTCTTTTTTGGATCTCGGTTTTTATTTCCTATCTACTTGGAGTTTTTTGGCTAAAAACTATTGATTACCCTTTTGTCGGTTTTCTCCATGCACTTCGCCGAGTTGAGTATATGATTTTATTTTTTATTGCCGGTTCAACCATTAAATCAAAAAAAGATTTTCAACATTTATTAAATGCTTTTCTAGTCTCACTTACTCTTGTTAATCTTTATGCTTTAGGCCAAAAATTCCTAGGTTTTCCTGCAATTCAAACTATGAATCCGGAATTTGCCAAAGGAAGAATTCTCTATTTAACTCCTGAAGCTCGAATCTCAAGTACTTTTGCCGGCCATTACGATCTAGCAGCTTACTTAGTCCTTTTAATCCCAGTTACTTTATCTGTTTTTTTCTACCGCCAATCAAAAAAAATCTTTTTATTATTTATACTCTCTTTATCTATTTTAATTCTCACTGCTTCACGAATATCTTTTATTGCCTATATTGTCTCTACTCTTTTATTTCTTCTTTTTTTAAGAAAATATTCTTACGCTGTTTTTGTCCTTCTTTTATCAGTTGCTTTAATGTTTACAACAAAAGATCTTATTAAGCGGTTCTCAAAAACACTTCAAATTAAACAAATATTAGTTAATGAAAAAACAGGTGAAGCTTATATCCCCCAAACAATTACTGTTGATGAACTACCTGCTGGATCAGCTTTTATTAAATTAAATGGCAAAAAACAAAAAGAAACAACTAATGTTAAAGCTTATAGAAAAAAAATATTAAGACAAAAAACATTAATCGAAGCAACAAAATCAGGCAAAATTTTAACTGCTAGTCAACAAGCTCGTTTACAAGCTACTTTATCAGCTGAAATTAAACCAATTAAAACCATTGTCTCAGATATTTCTTTTGCCACCAGACTCCAAATCGAGTGGCCAAGAGCTGTCCAATCATTTATAAAAAACCCTTTATTTGGATCTGGAGCATCATCAATTACTGAAGCTACTGATAATGACTATTTAAGATCTTTAGGTGAAATCGGTTTTATCGGATCAGCTCTCTTTGGATATTTAATTCTCTCTTTAATGTATTTTATTTGGAAAAAAGCAATTAAAATAAAAAACTCATTTGATCTTGTTTTGTATGGATTGCTCTTTGGAATATTTGGTCTATTAATTAATGCCTCATATATTGATGTTTTTGAAGCTTCAAAGGTTGCTTATACGTTTTGGATGCTCATGGGAATATTTATAAGTTACCTTCAGTTATCAAAGACTAAAAAAAGATTATGAAAAAAAAATCATTTAAAAAAATTGATCTTATTATCTTAACTGTAATTTTGGTCATTGCTCTTTTTACACGACTCTATAAAATAAATACTCCGTTAGCTGATTTTCATTCGTGGCGCCAAGTTGACACAGCTGCTGTCGCCAGAAATTTTGTTGACCAAGGTTTTGATTTACTTCATCCTCGTTATGACGACCTATCAAATATTCAATCTGGTTTAGAAAATCCAAATGGTTATCGGTTTGTTGAGTTCCCTATTTATAATGCTATCTTTGCTTCTTTATATAAATACTTCCCTATTGTCTCATTGGAAATATACGGCAGACTGACAACAATCATGTTTTCTTTAATCATTATAGGAATAATTTATTATCTTCTTTTAAAAGAGACCAGTCGTAAAACAGCTATTTTTGCTTCTCTAACTTATGCCATATTCCCTTATTTTGTCTTTTTCTCAAGAGTTGTCTTACCTGAAACAACCGCTCTTGGCTTTATTTTTCTCTCGATTTTTTTCCTTTATGCTTACTCGAATAACAAAAAAAAAATCACCAGCAGTCTTTTATATCTTCTATCTTTATCCTTTTTCTCTTTAGCTATCATTACTAAACCAACAGTTATTTTTTATGGGATAACTCTTGGTTATCTATTTTTCAGAAAACATAAATTACAGATAGTAAAAAAGATTTATTTTTATTTATTCTTTATAATCTCAACCATCCCATATCTACTCTGGTATTATTATATAAGCCATTTCCCCGAAGGAGTACCCGCTAATCATTGGCTTATTACATCAGTTAATACACCTCAAGGATTGAGGTCTATCTTTTTTAGACCAGCTTTTTTTCGATGGATATTTTTTGAACGGATTAATAATCTAATTTTTGGCGGATATTTATCCTTTCTCTTTTTATTAGGAATAATTCGAAAAAACAAAAGTTTTTTTTACTCAACATTTTTGTTCTCTATCCTCTCTTTTTTGTTCATATTTCAGGGAGGAAATGTTCAACATGAGTATTACCAAACAATTATTTTACCTCCATTAGCTATCTTTGTCGGCTTGGGGACAACCCTTCTAATTAAAAATAAAAAAATATTTATTAATCAACTTATTCTTAGCATCATTATTTTTGCTATTTATAGTTCTTCGTTCTTTTTTTCCTTTTACAAAGTAAGAGATTATTACAATTTCTCATCTGACTTAATTCATATCTCAAAGATTGTTAAATCATTAACTAACAAAAAAGACAAAATAATAACTGAATCTTTAGGTGATACAACTCTTTTATACCTTTCAGAAAGAAAAGGTTCACCTTCTCAATTTAAACCCTTAGATGAATTAAAAAAAGATGGATATAAATATTTTGTTATTTCAAACCAAGAAACAATCAAAAAACTTAAAAACGAAAAAAATTATCAATTTGTTTTTGAAAACAATAAATTTGCTTTATTAAAACTATGAAAATATTAATGCTTACCCCTTATCTTCCTTATCCTCCTTCATCAGGTGGCCAAATAAGGACTCTTAATCTTTTAAAGTATTTAAGTCGCAACAATCAGATTACTTTAATTGCTCTTTATAAAAATAAAAGTGAAAAAAAATATAGCAAACACTTAAAAAAATACTGTAAAGAAATATATTTATGCAAACGAGCTGAAAAACCATGGCAAATCAACAATATCCTTAAAGCTGTTTTTCTAGCCTATCCTTTTCTGATTATTAGAAATTTTTCTAAAGAAGCAAAACAAACAATTAAATTGTTGCTAAAAAAAGAATCATTTGATGTTATTCATGCCGAAACCTTTTATATTATGCCTCATTTACCAAAAACCAGTATCCCCATTCTTTTAGTTGAACAAACAATTGAATATAAAGTCTATCAACATTTTGTTAATTCTTTGCCTTTTATTATTAAACCTTTCCTTTATTTTGATATTTTAAAACTCAAGTTTTGGGAACGATATTACTGGAAAAAAGCAAAGTTTGTCGCAACTGTCAGTCAATCAGATAAAAAAGAAATAAAAAAACTTGAACCAAAAATAAAGACTGTCATTGTTCCAAATGGCACTGGAGACGAAATGATTTCAATAAAATCCGTTAGAAAAAACCTAACTAAACCTGTTTTATTTTTTATAGGAAATTTTTACTGGCTACAAAATGTCGAAGCAGCTAATTTTTTAATTAAAAATGTTTTTCCTCATATTTCTTCAAACATCCCTCAGGCCAAATTACTTATTGCTGGACAAAATGCTAAAAATAAAATTAAATATCAGAATAATAAAAACCTTGAGATAATTAATATTGATTCTAATGATGGAAAAGTAGTTAAAAAATTGTATGAAAAAGCAACTCTTTTCCTTGCTCCAATTTTCGGACCAGGAGGGACTCGGCTTAAACTCTTGGCAGCAATGGCAACTCGAGTCCCTATCATCTCAACCAAAACTGGAATTGAAGGCTTAAAACTTAAAGAAAAAGAAAATGTTCTAATTGCCAAAACACCAAAAGAGTTTATTGCCAAATCAACTCTTATTCTTTCAGATAAAAAGCTATACTCAACTATTCAAAAAAACGCTTATAAACTTATTCAGGATGAATATAACTGGAAAAAGATCGCTGTTAAATTAAAGTCTGTTTATAAAAAATTAACTTTATGAAGATTGGTATTGATCTATCCCAAATAGTTTATAAAGGTTCAGGTGTTTCCCGTTATTTAGAAGGATTAGTCAAAGCAATCCTTTCTTATGAAAAAAAAAATACTTGGTACTTCTTTTTCTCATCTCTAAGACAAAATTTTCCTAAAGAATTAGAAAGAAAAATCAAAGATAAAGGCTTTATAATAAAAAAATACAAAATACCTTCAACTCTCCTTTCTTTTTTATGGAACGATTTACATATTTATAATATTGAAAATATTTTTAACAATCTTGATTGGTTTATTACATCAGACTGGACTGAACCACCGTCTAAAACCATCAATAAAGCAACTGTTATTCATGATCTTGTTTTTAAAAGATATCCAAAAACCGTTAATAAAAAAATTTTACAGGTTCAACAAAAAAGACTTTCTTGGGTAAAAAAAGAAACATCAATTATCTTTGCTGATTCAAAATCAACAAAAAAAGATTTAATAAACTACTTTAAAATAAACAGCAAAAAGATAAATGTTATCTATCCTGGAGTCAGCTTAAATCAGCCTAATAAAAAAATAATTGACAAAACATTAAGCAAATTTTCTCTTAATCAACCTTTTATTCTAACTGTTGGCAAGATTGAACCAAGAAAAAATATAAAGTCTTTAATTAAAGCCTACAATAATATCAAAGGTAAAAAACCAATCTTAGTAATCGTTGGATTACCAGGATGGGGAGATTTGTCATTTAAAGAAACTAAAAACATAAAATTTTTAGGTTATGTAAAAGATAAAGAACTATCAGCTTTATATACCAGTTGTTTATTTTTTATCTTTCCATCAATCTGGGAAGGTTTTGGATACCCTCTTGTTGAAGCAATGAAGCTAGGAACACCTATTACTGCCTCAAATACTTCTTCTTTAAAAGAAATTGGGGAAAAAAGTGTTTTATTGTTTAATCCTTTAAACTCTAAGTCAATAAAAAAAGCTCTTAAGACAATGATTAATGATCATCTCTTAAGAAAACAGCTGTCAGAAAAAGGAAAAATCAGAGCTAAACAATTTAACTGGGAAAATACTTATAATCAAATAATAAATGTCTTAAAAAATAAATAATTATATCCCATACTATGATTATTGGAATCGATGCTAATGAAGCTAATGTTAAAAAAAAAGTTGGTGTTTCTGTTTACACCCATAAACTTTTAACCTATTTTCAAAAAAAAGCCCACTCTAATTTAAAGTTTATTGCTTTTTTAAAAAAACCTCCCTTAGCTAGTATGCCAAAGAAAAACAATTATTATCAATACAAAGTAATTAAAAATAAAATTCTCTGGAGTCAAATAAGTCTTCCTATTCATCTTTACAGCCAAATATTTAAAGCTGAAAAACTTAATCTATTTTTTTCACCAGCTCATTATGCTCCTCGTTTTTCACCCTTTCCAACTGTTGTGACAATCCATGATCTTTCCTATTATTATTATTCTAATGAGTTTTTAAAAAAGGATCTTTATAAATTAAAAAACTGGACAAAATACTCGGTTAAAAAAGCAAAAAAAGTAATTGCTGTCTCTAACACAACAAGAAAAGATTTAATCAAATTTTACTCTCTTCCTGATAACAAAATTGTTGTTATTTACAATGGATATGAAAAAAAAATCAGAAACTTAAAGGAAAAAAATAAAACTTTTCCTAAGAAAGTTAAAAATAATCAATATTTCTTGTTTGTCGGAACTTTGCAACCTAGAAAAAATATTACAACCTTAATTAAAGCATTTCAACAGTTTAAACAAATTTATCCAGAAAAAAAATTAGTTATTGTTGGAAAAAAAGGCTGGCTTTATAATCAGATTTTTAATTTAGTTGATCGTTTAAAACTGAAAAATGATGTTCTTTTTACTCAATATGTTTCTGATCAAGATCTGATTTATCTTTATCAACATGCTTTTGCTTTTGTTCATCCTTCATTATATGAAGGGTTTGGCATCCCTATTCTTGAAGCAATGAGTTATGGCTGTCCAGTCATTAGCTCTTTTGCCTCAAGCTTGCCAGAGATAGGAAGCAATGCCTGTCTTTATTTTGACCCAAACAGCGTAAATGATTTGGTTGAAAAAATGACTGATCTTCAACAAAATAGTCAATTAAGAAATGAATTGATTAATTTAGGAAAACAAAGGGTAAAAGAATTCTCTTGGCAAAAATGTGGACAAGAAACCTTAGAGGTTTTGAAAAGTTAACCAATTGATGGGTAAAAACAAAAATTAAAATGATAAAAATAATTAGCGATAATTTTAATATCCAAACTTATAATAAAACAGCTACTCATCCTCTTCAATCATGGGAATGGGGAGAAGCCCGAAAAAAAATGGATATTAAAATTTTAAGAATCGGTCAATTTAAAAAAAATAAACTTGAAAATACTTACCAAGTAACTTTTCACCAAATTCCTTATACTCCTTTTAATATTGGTTACTTACCTCAATCAAACTTCCCTTCAAAAAAAGTTTTAGAGTTTTTAACTAACTTCGGTAAAAAAAACAAAACAATCTTTATAAAAATTGAACCAAATATTTTTAAAAAACAATTTAACAATATAGCCATTAAACAATGTAATAATATAGATTATTCTCCTCACCCCATGTTTACAAAATGGACAATTATTCTTGATTTAACAAAATCAGAAAAACAACTTTTAAAAAATATGAAATCAAAAACCCGCTATAACATAAGATTGGCTCAAAAAAAAGGAGTTATCGTTAAAGAAGAATCTAATAATAAAGGATTTGATGTTTTTTCAAAACTATATTTTAAAACTTGTAAAAGACAAAAATATTATGGACATAACTTAAAATATCATAAAACCATCTGGCAATCTTTGAAAAACAAAACAGCTTATATCTTGACTGCTTATTATAAAAACATCCCTTTATCCAGCTATGAGATCTTTATTTTTAATAATGTTCTTTATTATCCTTATGGTGGATCATCAAATAAATATCGAAACCTTATGGCCAGTAATTTATTAATGTGGGAAACTATTAAATTCGGTATAAAAAAAGGGGCTAAAACGTTTAACATGTGGGGGTCTTTACCGCCAAATTATGACAAAAACAATCCTTGGTCTGGGTTTACTCGATTTAAAGAAGGATATGGTGGCCAATTTACAGAATTTATTGGTAGTTATGATTTAATCATTCACCCAAAATTATATTTTATGTATAATAAAATTTTTAAAATAAGAAAGTTTATCCTAAAAAATATTTTATGATTGCTATCATTGATTTTGGCTCTCAAACAACTCATCTTATAAAAAGAAGGCTCCAAGAATTAGGGATCAAAGCCAAACTGATTGATCCTGAAAACAACCTTAATCTTTTAAAAAAACTAAAAGTAAAAGGAATTATTCTTTCTGGCGGTCCAGCTTCAGTCTATAAGAAAAACTCTCCGATAATTAATAAAAAAATCTTTAGTCTAGATATTCCTATACTTGGAATCTGTTATGGATGGCAGTTAACAGCTTATTTACTAGGCGGAAAAGTAATCTCTTCTCATAAAGAGTATGGTCCCAAAAAAATTACTCTTTTTAAGAGTAAAAAAAATCAGCTTAATATATCAAAAAAACTGCCTAAAAATTTTACTGTTTGGATGTCTCATGGAGATACAGTAATCAAACTTCCACCCGGATTTAAAATCCTAGGATCAACTAATAAAATGAAAACTGCTTTTGTGGCTAATTTACAGAAAAATATTTATGGAGTTCAATTTCACCCTGAAGTTGAACATACTCAATATGGTAACCAATTATTGAAAAATTTCAGCCAAAATATCTGTCGATTAAAAACAAAAAAAAGAACAATCTCACCTAAAAAAACTATTAATCAGATAAAAAAACAAGTTGGGAACAACAAAGTTATTGGTGCTGTTTCTGGAGGAATTGACTCTACGGTTATGGCAATATTAATTGGAAAAGCAATTGGGAAAAACTTTATCCCAGTTTATATTGAGAGTGGTTTAATGAGGCAAGGAACAAAAAATCAGGTAAAAAAAATCTTTAAAGATCATGTTAATATTCAACCAATAATTATCCAAGCTAAAAAGTTGTTTTTGAAAAAATTAAAAGGAATTATTGATCCAGAACTAAAAAGAAAAATTATTGGCAAACTTTACATTGATCTTTTTGAAAAACAATCAAAAAAAATAAAAGGAATAAAATATTTAGCCCAGGGAACTATTTACTCTGATGTTATTGAAAGTAAAGGAACAAAAAAAGCAACTATAATTAAGTCTCATCATAATGTTGGCGGTCTGCCTAAAAAACTTGGTTTAAAGTTAATTGAACCTTTACGGGAATATTATAAAGATGAAGTTAGGTTAATCGCTAAAAAATTAAAACTACCAGAAAATATTGTTTACACTCAACCTTTTCCTGGACCAGGCCAAGCTATCAGAATCATTGGAAAGATTACTGAAAAACGTCTTCAAAAACAACAACAAGCAGACCAGATAGTCTTAGAAGAGATTAAAAAAGCAGGTTTATATAAAAAAGTATTTCAATCTTTTCCAGTCATGACAAATATAAAAAGCACTGCTGTTAAAGGTGATAGTCGCTTATATGGAGAGGTTATTGCTTTACGAATATATGATTCAACTGATATCATGACTGCTAGCTGGTCAAAACTTCCATATAAAATTTTAGGCAAAATTGCTTCAAGAATTGTCAATGAAGTTCCTGATATATCAAGAGTTGTCTATGATATCACAACCAAACCACCAGCAACAATGGAGTGGGAGTAATAATTTGCTACAATAAAACTATATGCTTTTACCATTTAAGGATAAAACAGGTCAAAAACTGTCTTTAAAAGAATTTCTTTTTAAGATTATCAATAGAATAAAAAATATTTTTTTAGAACTTTTAGTTTATTTTCTTCACCTTATTGGAAACATCCCTAGTCATCATCTTCGACGCTTTTTCTACCGATTAGGAGGCGTTAAAATAGGAAAGGGATCAACCATTCATATGTATACCCGTTTTTATCAACCTAAAAACATCTCTATTGGTAATGACACAATTATTGGCGAATTTGCAGTCTTAGATGGCCGAGATAAATTAGAAATCGGCAACCATGTGGCTATTGCTTCTCAAGTCATGATCTATAACTCAGAACATAATATCAACGATAATCATTTTTCTCCTAAAAATGAAGCGGTCATTATTGACGATTATGTTTTTATTGGCCCAAGAGTAATTATTCTTCCAGGAGTAAAGATTGGAAAAGGAGCGATTGTTGCTGCTGGTGCAGTAATCACAAAAGATATTCCTCCATCAGCTATTGTTGCTGGAGTTCCGGCAAAAACAATTGGTGAAAGAAAAATCAAAGGTTTAAATTACCAATTAGGTCGAGCTAGATGGTTTAGATAAAAAATCTCCTTATCTTTATTCTCCTCTCCCCACTAAATAAACAGCTTGCCAAGGTCTATAAACAGAATAAAATTTCTTATTAAAAATAATCTGAGTATCTTTAGTCACTTTATAAGTAAAGTATGCTTTAGAACCCCAAGCAGCAAAATCAATCTGTTTTATTATCCCTTTTTTTAACGTTGGATCATCCTGATATAGCGGTTCAGGTGGCCTTCTAACATCATAAACAGTTATTGGAGAAATCTCTATTTTTCGGTTATCTTTTTTTCCGTATAAACGGAAATATAATAATTTATTATCTTTATCAATTTCTGTCTGAATTAAAATATAAGATGGAGTGTCATTTTTAATCTTCAAATCAACGCTCGGTGCAAAAACTGTTGCATCAAACCCAGGTTTTGAATCATTCTCATAGTAAGAGACACGATATGAATGAGCTTTACGTTCAATTATTGGCAATCCTGCATTTATTGCTCCTCTAAACAAGGTTGTTGAGACTTGACAAACTCCTCCACCATCACCTAAGATTGTTCTTCCGTCTTTAATAATATATGTTGATTTATAACCTGTGTGGCTAGAAATATCACCAACAGTTTGATTAAAAGAAAAAAGCTTATCTTTGGGAATTAAAATACCATTAAATTTTGACGAAGCCAAAATAATATTATGAATCCGCTCTGAAGCAGAATGAGTAAAGTCTGATTTACCAATACCGATTAACTCTTCAATGCCAAATTTATTAGCTTTAGCTAAAGTAATCTCTGGATCTATTTCTCTTTGTCTTAAAAGAATGGTTTTATCCTCAACCCTATTTTTTAAAGTTAAAATCTTCTTTTCAAAATCATTTAAAAATCGCTCTCTTTCAATCTCAATTCCCTTTTCTTCTCTTTGAAAACTAACCACCTTGCCATTTTCAAAACTGAAAAGAGCATCTTTTGCTGGTTTGTTATAATTTTCCTCAACTAAAGAAATAAAATCCTTTATTTTTTGCTGGTTATAATTTATTGTTATTGGAATCTTTGTTTTTTTTAGATTCAACCACATGAATATTTTTTCTGGCCATTGAGTTAATAAATTTGAAGTTCGACCAACTCTATAAGCTTTATTAGCTATCTCTTGACTAGAATAGCCAATACCTATCTTTTTAGCTGAAAAAGTAGCTATTGGTTCATCCTTATTATTCCTAAAATATATGTAAAACTTAATTGATTTTAATTGGTCATTCTTTCTTTGGTAATAATCAACTATTGTTTCTTTCTTTTGACTGCCAAAATCTATTTGATCAATAAAAACATTTGGATAAATTCTATTGGCTAGATATCTTTCTTTATTCAATACCCAATAAACAGATATTAATAAACTTATCAAAAAAATTATAATCAGGAAAATAACTATTTTTTTTGTTATCATAATTTATATGACTGATCTTAAAACAAACAACGATGAAAATCAACCTAAACCAACAGATCAACCTATAGAAGAAAAAACATTACAACCAGAAGAACTGCCTCCAGATATTGAATCTGTGGCTCCAGAAGATATTCCTTCCCCCAAAGGACCTCCACAAGATGATATTCCTTTTGTCTACGAAGAAAGTAAAAAAAAATATTTAATTATTTTTATCTCTATATTATTCTTTTGCTTTTTGTTTTTTTTGATATATAAAATATTTTTAGGAAAAAAGCCTCTAAAAAAAGTAAAACTTACATATTGGGGGCTTTGGGAAGATAAAGAAATCTTTGATCCATTAATAGCCAAATACAAACAACAAAATCCCAATATAACTATTGATTATGTCAAGATGTCTCCTGAAAATTATCGAGATAAACTCCTTGTCCGAAGTAAAAAAAACAATGGTCCTGATATCTTTCGATTCCACAATACCTGGCTTAACGAAATAAAAAACATTACTGCTCCTTTACCAAAAAATATTTTAAGTGATCAAGAATTTAAAAAAATATTTTACCCAGTTCATCAAAAAGATTTAAGAATTGATAAATATTATTTTGGGATTCCACTTGAAATAGATGGTTTAGTTCTAATTTACAATGAAAGCTTATTTAAAAAAGCTGGTATCAAAATTCAACCAACCAATTGGGAAGAAGTAATAAATGATATTGCCACTTTAACTGTTAAAGATAAAAACGGAGACATCATTACTTCAGGAATGGCTATTGGAACAGCATCAAATATTAGCCATTTTTCTGACTTGTTCGGTTTAATGCTTCTTCAAAACGGAGGCAATCTTAAAAATCTGTCTCAATCAGAAGGAGTTCAGATATTGGAACAATACCGCCAGTTTGCAGAACCTCCTAATAATTTCTGGGATGAAAAGATGCCTAATTCAATCAGCGCTTTTATTCAAGAAAAAACAGCAATGATTATTGCTCCTTCATGGGAAACCCTTGTTATTAAAACAGCTAATCCTGATCTCCAGATAAAAGTTGTTCCAGTTCCTCAAGTTCCCGGAGGAACACCAGTTTCACTCGCTAACTATTGGATTGAAGGCGTATCAAAATTCAGCAAAAACCAGATTGAAGCTTGGAGATTTTTAAGGTTTTTGATGGAAAAAGAAAACCTAACCACTCTTTATGAACAAGAAGCTAAAACACGATTGTTCGGTGAACCTTATTCACGAGTTGATCTATCATCAAAACTAATCCAAAATGAATACATCGGACCAGTTATTAAACAAGCAGATATCTATGTATCAATACCTTTAATTTCCAATACTTATGACAACGGACTAAATGATCAAATAATCCAATATCTTGAAAATGCAGTTAATGCAACTATTGAAGGTGTTTCCTATGAAAAAGCACTCCAAACAGCTCAAGAAGGAATCCTTCAAATTTATGACAAATACAGTATTGAATAACTCTTTAACCATTAATCATTTTTAGCTATAATAAAAAAATGTCTCTTTTTAAATTTAAACTAAAAAAAACTGAAAATGAGGAATATTATTTTGGCCTTCTTTTAAATGAAAATAATGGTATTGGCTTAGTCATTAAGTTAGTTAATAGTCATATTAAAATCATTGCTAAAGAAAAATTTACTTATACTGATGGTTGGGAAGGTTTAACTAACGATGTTGACAATATTGTCTCTAATTTAGAGCAAGAAACAAAAACCAACCTTAATAATTTGATTCTTTTTATTTACTCAACACTAACTAATGAAAAATCAAAACAACTCAAACCATTGTATCTTAAAAAAATAAAAGAATTAACTAAAGAACTTGATTTTAAACCACTAGGATTTATTGAATGCCATGAAGCTATTATCCATCATCTAGAAAAAAAAGACCAATTTGCTCTAACGGCTATTTTGATAGAATTAAATAAATCTAATCTTGGAGTTTTTGTATATAAATCAGGAAAAAATGTTTATTCACAATTAATTGCCAGAACAAACAACATTATTGATGATCTTCAATCAGTTTTTAAAGGACGAAAAGATTCTCTTCTCCTTCCTTCACGGATTATTCTTTATGACTCATCCAATCTTGATCAAGAAGCAACTAAAATCTTAACCCATAGCTGGAGTGAAGAAATCTTTATTCAACCACCAAAAGTAGAGATAATTAATCAAAATGATTTGTTAAACGAACTAGTTGAAGTCTTTGGAAATGAACTCATAAAAACAAAACATGTTAAACAAGAGGTCAAGCAAGAAGTTATGGGTTTTGCAATCGGTAAAGATGTTGAAAAACTTCCAGAAAAAAACCAACCAACTCTCCCTGACACCAAAACATCTCCTCAAAGTAAAAAATCCAATTTTCCAACAGGATTAAAACTACCTTCATTAGCAATGATAAAAAATTATCTGCCAAAAATTAATTTAAATTTTAATTTTAACAATTTATCTTATATTATTATTGGTAGCTTATTAATAGTTAGTTCCCTAATCTTAACTGAGTATTTTCTCCATAAAGCAACCCTAAATATTTTTTTTCCTACTCAAAAAATAACCGAAACTTTTGATCTAAAGGCAACTAAAAATCCCAGTACAACAAATAGTTTTTTAATAAGTATTGCTACTTCTTCAAGTAAAATCAAAGAAAATAAAAATACAACTGGTAAACAATTTGTGGGAGAAAAAGCTACTGGTGAAGTAACTCTTCATAATTTCTCAGATGGGGTTAAAATCTTTCCAAAAGAAACCCTTTTAGAAGTCAATGGAATTAAATTTCAACTAAATTCTGAAATTAAAGTGGCTTCAGCATCAGAGATCATAATTGACGGAGGACTGGTTAAACAACCAGGAAAAACAAAAGCCAAAATAACCGCGATAGTAATTGGTCCTGAAGGAAATCTAACTAAAAACAAACGGTTTAAGATTGATAATTTACCGCAATCTACTTATTTTGCTATAAATGATCAGTCTTTAAAAAACGGATCGAAAAAAGAGATTACGACTGTCTCTAAAGATGATCTTCAAGAATTAAAACAAAGAATACTGAAAAAAGCAAAATTAGAAAAAAAATTAAATAAAGATTTAGATCTTCCTAAGAAAGATAAATTAATCACTGATTTAACTAAAGTCATTATTAACAAAGAAACTTATTCTAAAGAAGTAGGTGAAAAAGCAAACTCTGTAGAATTACAAGCAGTAGTTAATATTACTTATTATTATTATAATAAAAATGACTTAAAAGATTTATTGTATAAAAAAATAACTAATCAGGTGAAGAGTGGATATAAGTTGTTAAAAGAAAACATTAATTATAAATTAGAAAAAGTTGAAAAAACAAAAAACAATAATACATTCAATACTCAAGTATCAATAAAAGCTAAAGCCATCAAGCAAATAAATAAAGATAAAATGATTAACAAAATTCTTTTTAAAGACAAAACAACAACTAATAAGATTTTAAAAGAAGAATTTAAAGCTGATGGTTATCAACTATATATTTATAATCCCCTGCCTTTTTTAAAGAACCGACTTCCTGTTTTTAAGAAAAACATTGATTTAAATATCTCAAGTTCATAATTCAGAAAATCTTATGGCCCTTTATGTCTATTTAAAACAAGATAATTCTATAAAGAAAAAAACTGTCAATTATCTCTCATATGTTTTTCTAACTTTAGGCAGTTTATTACTTTTTTGGTCTTTTTATCCAGTAATTTCTTTTGAGATTTACTCAAAATTATTTATTGAAAAAAAAGTTATTTCTCCTATACCATCATCTAGAATTGCCACTTCACTAGCCACAGCCAACTCTATCTTAGGCAGTTATACTTCCTCATCTAGTAATCTCCGTGATTTTACCAATGCTAAACTCTGGTTCCCTGGTGTTAAAAAAAACATAAATAATAAAGAAATGAAAATTAAAAAATATAGCCTTTCAATCCCAAAACTCAATATCAAAGACGCTAAAGTTATTGTTGGAGGAGAAGATCTATCAAAAAGCTTAATCCATTACCTGCCAAAATCATTACCCGGCGAGTATGGTAATGTCGTAATCTTTGGCCATTCTACTTTACCCCAACTTTACAACCCAAAAAATTATAAAACTATTTTTACCTATCTCCCTTCTTTAGAAAAAGGAGATAGAATATATGTTAAGTTAAAAGACATAACATACGAATATGAAATATATGAAATGTTTGTTATTGAACCAAGTGAAATTTCTGTTTTGGAACAACAAAAAGATGCTTCTTATCTAACTCTAATTACCTGTGTCCCACCTGGAACTTTCTGGAAAAGACTGGTGATTAGAGCAAAATTAACCAAACTACCGCTTAATTAACTAACTACAATTAATCACTAACCTCTTTATTTGAAAAATAAAAACGATCGTCACATTGTTCTAAACTTTTTTATATTCTAATTTATTTTTTTAAGAATTGCCTATACCTATAATATATGATAAAATAACGCCATGAATCAAGGAGGAAAATCAAGTCTTTCACTACTAAAAAAGCAACTATTAAATATTATTTTTAAAATCGCTTTTTTTATTATATTTTTTCTTGTTTTTATTGGTGAAGCAACTAAAAAGATTCTTTTATGTATAACAATTACTCCTTTAAAATATATTAAAAAAAAGATTTTTTTTCCTAAAATAACAATTTCTATAAACTTAAAAGAATCTTTTAACAAACTATATCAATCACTAAAATATATTTTTATAAAAATTCTTAGATTAACTCTCTCTTTTCTTTTAAAACTTAAATTTAGATTAACTTTAATCCCTAAATTTATTTGGAAAATAATATCTCTTCGATGGCGTTATTTTCTAGTCGGATTTTCTACGGCTTTAGTTATTGTCTTTATTAACCAATCATACAATTTTGTCCAATCATTACCTTCACCTAAAAATATTGGTAAAGTTAATTTTGCTCTTTCAACCCACATATATGATCGAAATGGGAAGTTATTATATGAAATATATCGAGAACAAAACAGAACTCCAGTTAAACTCTCAAAACTACCTAATTATATTAAGCAATCAACCATTGCTATTGAAGACAAAGATTTTTATTATCATAAAGGTGTTTCTCCAGTTGGCGGTATTTTAAGAGCAGTCAAAGATATGATCTTAACCCATAAACTCCAAGGTGGCTCAACCATCACCCAACAACTAGTTAAATCAGCCCTGCTTACCCCTGAGAGAACCATTCAAAGAAAACTTAAAGAAATGATTATTGCCCTTTGGGCAGAAAGATTATTCTCTAAAAACGAAATCCTTGAGATGTATCTTAATCAAGTCCCTTATGGAGGTGCTTCATACGGAATTGAAGAAGCCTCTAGAAACTACTTTAATAAACATGCTAAAGATTTATCTCTTCAACAAGCAGCTCTTTTGGCTGGATTGCCTAAAGCTCCAACTCTTTATTCTCCATATACTAACCCTGATCTGGCAACTAAACGAAGAAACGATGTTTTAAAAGCAATGTTAAAACAAGGCTATATCAATAAAAAACAATATGATAAATCCATTCAATCTAAACTTATTGTTATTCCTCCTAAAACCAGAATCAAAGCTCCTCATTTTGTCTTTTATGTTAAACATCAGCTTGAAAAGCTTTATGGTATCCGTCAAGTTGAAGAAGGCGGTTTAAATGTTACCACCACCTTAGACCTTGATATCCAAAACAAGTCTCAACAAATACTTAAAGACCAACTGGATAAAATTAAACGCCTTAATGTTACTAATGGGGCTATTTTAGTTACCCGCCCTCCAACTGGTGAAATATTAGCTATGGTTGGCTCTTATGATTATTTTGCTACTCCTTCTGGAGCCTTTAATGTTACCACTGCTCTTCGCCAACCCGGTAGCTCTATTAAACCAATAA
>CAYTFR010000009.1:0-9323 GCA_964437175.1 uncultured Gammaproteobacteria bacterium
AGGACTTGATAAATCAATGAATTTTTTAATGTAGTTCTTAAATCCTAAAAACTTAATACCATAATACTGAACTAAAACAACTGATATCAAGGCTAAAGCAAAAGTTGTGTTTAAATCAGCTGTATTACCACGCAATAAAGGAATTCCCTTAAACAAAATACTCTCTACTCCAGGAATTAAACCAAACCAATTTTGAATCAAAATATAAATAAAAAATATTGCCAGTAAAGGAAAAAATACCTCTACTTTATCTTTAAAAACCGTTTTAAAAAGATTATATAAAACATTATTTAAATAGTGAAATAAATAAAAAAGTTTTGATTTTTTATTATAAGGAAGATTTATTTGTTTTTTATAATAAACAGCTATTAGAAAAAAAATTAAGAGAGAAATTAAAAAAGTGATCATTGAATTAGTGATCGATAATCCAAACAACTTAAAAATCGGTTCTGCTTTAATACTAATATGAGGCATTTAATTTATTAGATAATTAATGAATAAATAAATATTAATTAATAAATAATAGATTCTATGAATCTATAAACTGAGTAACCAACAATTAAAAACTACTTTACCAATTTAAAAATATTATAAAAACTAGCTACTGTTCCAAATATTATTAATGTCAAAACAAAAATAGGCTTTGTATTAAAAAGCCTATCTAAATATATACCAATAAATACCCCTAATAACAATGGTGTAATAATATAAAAACCTGCATTAGCGTATCTAGCTAATAAAATATTTTCTTTATTCTTGTCTTTCTCTTTATTCTTATCAAGAATTTCTTCTTTTTCCTTAATAGTATAATCACTCGCGACCTTAAAAACTTTTTTTGTCACAAATACATTTTAACAACTCTTATCTATTCAGTCAATACAATTATAACACGAATCTTATTTTTAAAACACGAAATTTTAGTTAAACTTTTAGATGCAATCTCAATATTTTTAATAATTTTCCTAACTATAAATTATAAATTAATTTTATACTCAACCTCTAGGAAGTATTTTTTACTAAATTATCTCACCCCAATTTCATTGCCTTATTCATTAAAATACTTACTCGACCTTCTCGATCAGTAACCACTCCTTTAATGATTAATACTTGATTAACATTAATTATCTCTTTTACTTTCTCATAAATTTTCGGAAAAACAACCACCTCGACAGAGCCACTATCATCAAAAACCTGAATAAAAGCCATCTCAGAATTGTTTTTCTTAGTTTTTATAATTTTTTTCCGACTAACAATTCCAACAACAATATGACTATTTTTGGCCTCATCTGTTGTTATCTCTCCTATTTTTTTTGTTGTCTTCTTTTCAATTATATCTTTAAATTTATAAAGAGGATTTTTAGTAATAAAATAACCGATTATCTCTTTTTCCATATCACAGATTTCATCCTCACTAAATTCATCTATCTCTTCAAAAATATCTTCTAAAACTTGATCCTGAGATCCTTTAGAAAACAAGCTAAACTGTCCTTTTTCCCTCTCAATTTTTTTTTCTTGAACTTCTTTAATCGCTTTTGGATAATAAGTCAATAAAGTTGCCCTATTACCAAACTTTAAAAAAGCACCGGCTTTAATCAAACTCTCAACTGTCTTTTTATTTACTTTTCTCAAATCAACTCTATTTAAAAAGTCCCGAAAACTATGAAATGGTTTATTTTTCCTAGAAATTAAAATTGATTCAATCGCTGCCTTACCCACATTCTTAATAGCTGAAAGACCAAACCGTATTGAGACATCTTCTATTTTAAAATCATGTTCTGATTTGTTAATATCAGGAGGAAGAATCTTTATCTTCATTCTTTTACACTCACCTATAGCTTGAGCCATTTTTATTTCCCTCTGTGAACCAGAAAGCCCTTTTAATGTTGCCGTAAGAAGAGCAGTTAAAAATTCAACTGGATAATTTGACTTAATATAAGCGGTCCAATAAGCAATTAAAGCATAAGATGCTGAATGAGGTTTATTAAATCCATAACTAGCAAATTTCTCAATAAAATTAAAGATCTTCTCAGCTAATTTTTTAGTATATCCTTTTTTAAGACATCCATCAATAAACTTTTTCTGTTCTTTTTTCATTAACGATTTTTTCTTTTTCCCCATTGCCATCCGAAGATTATCTGCTTCACTCCAAGTATATCCACCAATTAAATGGGCTATTTCCATAACCTGTTCTTGATAAACTAGAACTCCGTATGTCTCTCCTAAAATAGATTTCAAATCTTTATGAATATATTTTATTTTAGAAGGATTTGCCTTCCCTTTTAAAAACAACGGGATAAGATCCATTGGTCCAGGCCTAAATAAAGCAACCATAGCTATTAAATCAGTAATCTTAGAAGGCTTTAAATCTTTAGCTAAGCGTCTCATACCAGCAGACTCAAGTTGAAAAACACCAACAGTATTCCCCTTACAAACTAACTGATAAGTTTTTTTATCATCTAAAGGGACTTTATGAATATCTATTTTTCTACCAATAGATTGACTAACATACTTCAAAGCCTCCTCAATAATCGTCAAATTTCTCAACCCCAAAAAATCTACTTTTAACAATCCCACACCCTTGTTATTAGAAACAGCGTTTAAATCTAAGCAATACATATCATATTGAGTAATTATCCGACCGTCTCTTGATTCTTTTTGAAGAGGAACATACTCTGTTAATGGTTTGTCTGATATGATAACACCAGCCGCATGAACAGAAGCATGTCTAGGAAGTTTCTCAACTCTTTGAGCAATATTAATAACTTTTTTTGTATCTTCTTCAGTTTGATAAGCAAATTTTAAAGGAGAAGACTCTTCTAAAGCTTGAGAAATAGTCATTGAAAAACCTTGTTTTCCTTGAGGAATCATTTTGGAAAGCCGATCTCCTTGAGCATAAGATAAGCCTAATGCCCGAGCCACATCTCTAACAGCCGATCGAGCTTCCATTCTACCAAAAGTAATAATCTGAGCTACTTTATCCCGACCATATTTTTCGGTTACATAACGTAAAACCTCATCTCTTCTAACATCAGCAAAATCAATATCTATATCTGGAGGTGTTGGCCGATCAGGATTTAAAAAACGCTCAAAAGGCAAGTTATAATCAAGAGGATTAATATCGGTAATTCCAATAACAAAAGCCACCAAAGAACCAGCTACTGATCCTCTTCCAGGTCCAACAGCAATTTCTTTTTGTTTTGCCCAATTAACAAAATCCTGAACAATTAAAAAATAAGTTGAATATCCTCTTTTATTAATAATATCTAACTCATAATTTAATCTTTCTTCAACTAATTTTCGAGAATACTCTCTTGTTCTTTTTTTACACTTATTTACCAGCTCTATCAAATACTTTTCAGGAGATTGCTTTTTTGGAGTTTTGAAATTAGGCAAAATCCATTTTCCATAAGGGATTTCTACATTACACTGATCAGCAATTTTCATCGTATTTTCTATTGCTTCAGGAAGATCAATAAACAAACCTTTCATCTCATTGGTTGATTTAAAATAATATTCTGGATTATTAATCATTGATAAAGGCCGATTCTTCTCAAATATTGTTCTCTGGCTTTGAATACATAAAAGAATTTCCTGAGCATAAGCATCATCTTTATTTAAATAATGAACATCATTGGTCGCAACTAAAGGAACACCAAATTTTCTTGATAAGTTAAGAAGCTTTTCATTAACTCCTTTAAGTTCTTTTATTTTTTCAAAACGTTGAATCTCTAAATAGAAATCTTCTCCAAAAATATCTAAATACCTCTTTAAAACCTTTTCTGCTTCTTTTTGCTGACTTTCTCTTAAAAGAGAAGCTAACTCACCTTTCAAACAACCTGATAAAGCAATCAATCCCTGATGATGTTTTTCCAATAATTCAAAATCTATTCGCGGTTTATAATAATATCCTTCAATATTAGCTTTAGTCACCAACTTCATTAAATTTTTATAACCAGTTAAATTTTTAGCTAACAAAACAAGATGGTTTTGATCACGATCAATTCCAGGTTGTTTATCAAACCGTGAGTTGCGAGATTTATAAGCCTCAACTCCAATAATCGGTTTAATTCCCATTTCTTTAGCTTTAATATAAAAAGAAAACACTCCATACATAGCTCCATGATCAGTAATTGCCACAGAAGACATACCAGACTCTTTAGTCTTTTCCAATAAATCATTAATCCGGCACATACCATCAAGAAGAGAATACTCTGTATGAACATGAAGATGAGTAAAAGACATAAAATATTAAATATCAAAACTAAAAACCAATAACAAATCTTAACCTATAAACTCCCTTTAATTACCCCAATTTCTTCTTAAAATTCTCAATCACCTCTTTTGCCTCAACCTGACCTTTCATCTCTTTCATAACTTGTCCAACTAAAAACATCAAAGCGTTTTTCTTACCCTTTTTATAATCCTCGACTGGTTTTGGATTTCCATCAACAACCATTTTAATCACCTTTTTCAACACTTTATTATCAACTGATTTTTTAATTAAGTTTTGTTTAACCAAATCAACAAATTTATTAATTGGCAGTTTTGTTGATATCTTTTTATTGACAATTAAATTAGCAATTTTTTGCGATAAGTTTTTAGATCTAAACTTTAGGTTTACTTTTTCAAAATAATCAGCTAATTTTCTATCTCTAGTTAAAATAAAAGCATCTGATTCTTTTATTTTATATTTTGAAACAAACCGTTCTAATTTTTCTATAGGTAATTCAGGCATATTTTTAAATATTTTTTTTAATTGACCATCTGAATATTTAAATGGAGGAATATCTGGTTCTGGAAAATACCGATAATCATGAGCATCTTCTTTAACCCGTTGAGAATACGTTTCTCCTCTTTGATCATCAAATCCCCTTGTTTCTTGATCAGGAATTTTTCCATTTTCTAAAATCTTTATCTGTCTTTTCAGTTCATAATCTATTGCTCTTTTAACAAATTTAAAAGAATTAATATTTTTAACCTCAACCTTATAACTTGGCAATCCTTTTTGCTTTATCTTTTTTACTGATATATTCGGCTCAAGCCTCATACTCCCTTTTTCCATATCAGCATCAGAAACACCCAAATATCGAATAATTATTTGAAGTTCTTTTAAAAACAGTTTAACATCATCTGAATTATCAAAAACAGGTTCAGTCACAATCTCAACTAAAGGAACTCCGGATCGATTAAAATCAATCAATGTTTCTTTTCCTTTATGAACCAATTTCCCAGTATCCTCTTCTAAATGAACCCTGGTTATCTTAAACATTTTTGTCTTTTGTTTTTCTTTTTGATTATTAGTTTTTAATTTAACCATTCCTTTACTGGCAATTGGTTTATCATACTGACTTATCTGATAACCTTTTGGCAAATCTGGATAAAAATAGTGTTTTCTATCAAATTTAAATTCTTTGTTAATTTGACAATTCAAGGCTTGACCAATAAGAATTGTCCACTCAATTGCTTTTTTATTTGGAACAGGAAGAGCCCCAGGAAGTCCTAGACAAACAGGACAAAGCAAAGTGTTTGGTTCTTTATCAAAATAATCTGACGAACAATTACAAAACATCTTTGAATTAGTTATTAACTCAACATGAATCTCAAGTCCAATAACCGGTTGATATTTTTTCATATTTTATCTACAATTTTGGTCTAATTTGATAATAGTTAGTTTCTTGTTCGTAAGCAAAACCGATTTGAAACAATAATTCTTCGCTCAATTGAGGACCAACAATCTGCATACCTACAGGCAGACCATTAACAAAACCACAAGGAATATTAAGACTAGGAACTCCTGCAAGATTAACCGGACACATAAAAATATCAGATAAATACATCTGCAATGGATTGTCATCTTTCTCACCAACCTTAAATGGCAAGCTTGGTGAAGAAGGAAGCAATAAAACATCTGTTTTTTTAAATGCTTCTTCAAAATCTCGTTTAATCAAAGTCCTCACTCTAGCTGCTTTTAAATAGTAAGCCTCATAATAGCCAGCTGATAAAGTATAAGCACCAAGCATCATCCTTCTCTTTGCTTCATCACCAAAAACTTCCCGATTATGGCCATATCTTATCCCATCAAACCTAGCTAAATTAGAACTCACCTCTGAAGGCACCAATATATAATAGCAAGCCATTGCATATTGAGTATATGGTAAAGAAACATTTTTTATAACAGCCCCTAATTTTTCAAGTTTTTTAATTGCAGAAAATGTAACTTTTTTTATTTGATTATCAATACCCGAAACAAAATATTCTTTTGGAATCCCGATTTTTAAACCCTTAATATCTTTTCCTAAAAAACTAGTATACTTAGGAACTCTTTTGGAAAAAGTTGTTGAATCATATGGATCTTTACCTGCAGTAATCTCCAGAACTCTAGCATTATCATAAACTGTTCTCGTCAAATGACCGATCGAATCAAAAGAAGAGGCCATCGCAATAATTCCATATCGAGAAACTCGTCCATAGGTAGGTTTAAGTCCTACCAAATTACAAAATGCCGCTGGAAGTCGGACAGAACTACCTGTATCCGTCCCTGTTGCAAACAAACATTCTCCAGAAGCAACTGCAGCCCCAGATCCACTACTTGATCCACCAGGAACAAAATCCATGTTGTATGGATTTTTTGTTGGACCAAAATCAGAGTTCTCACCTGAAGATCCATGCCCCCAAGCATCCTCATTTGTCTTACCCAAACAAATTACTCCAGCTTCTTTTAACCTTTTAACAACAGTTGCATCAAAAGGAGGAATATAATTATCAATTATTTTTGACCCAGCTGTTGTCCTTAAATCTTTGGTTGTAAAAAGATCCTTAAAAGCCATTGGTATTCCAAGAAGCGGTTTTTCTTCAAAAATATCTTTATTGGATGAAGCAATTAAATAATCATATTTTTCTGCTAATTTTAAAGCTTTATTATTAACCGAAATAAATGCATTAATTTTACTTTCCACTTGTTTAATTCTCTTTAATGAAGATTTTATCAGCTCCTGACAAGAAAAAATTCTTTTTTTTAACCCAGAAGTAACTTCTTGAATAGAAAGATCATAAAGACTCATATTATTTCTTGAAAATTGCTTTAATTTTAAAAAATCCATTTTTTCGAAGACTCGTATTCCTCAAAGCCTCATCTTGAGTAAGCAAACGAAGAGTTTCTATTTTATCCTCTCTTGTTATATTTTCTAATCCTGTAGTTTGATTTATTGGATTGATATCCTTTATTTTTACTTCATTAAGCTTATTAATATAATCAATTACTTCTGAAAGTTGTTTCTTAAACCTATTTATCTCTTCGTCTGTAAGTTCTAGATTTATCAATTTAGCTATATGAAGAACATCTTTTTTGGTTAAAGTAGGCTTTTTTTTCATACATTTATTATAACTTATCCCTTGCCAACTTCAACCCGTTTCCCCAAAATTTTCCTATCTCCCTAACTCTATTTAACTTCTAACCCTTATTGTTTACATACTCCTCAATATTTTTACTCTTTCATCAATTGGAGGATGAGTTCTAAATAAAGACACAAACCAATTACTTAATCCTTTAGTTTTTTTAAAAGGATCAGCAATAAAAAGATGAGCTGTAGAAGGAGACGCGTTTTTTAATCTGACACTATCCGAAGATATTTTCTCAAGAGCTCTAGCCAAACCTTCTGGATAACGAGTAATTAAAGCTCCTTTAGCATCAGCTAAAAACTCTCTTCTTCTTGAAATTGCCAACTGTATTAAGGTCGCTATAATTGGAGCTAAAATAATGGCAACAATAATTAATACAAAACTAAGAATACTTTTATTTCTTCCTCTATTATCTTGACTTGATAAACTACCCCACCAAAAACCTCTCATTATCCAATTAGAAATTAAAGCAATAGTCCCAACTAAAACAGAAACAATTGAAGCTAAAAGAATATCATAATTTTGAACGTGAGCCAATTCATGAGCTACAACTCCTTCAATCTCAGCTCTTTCTAATTTTTGAAGTAATCCTGTTGTTGCGCAAACCACCGCATGAGCTGGATTTCTTCCGGTCGCAAAAGCATTTGGAGCTGGATCGTTTATTACATACAGCTTTGGCATGGGCAACCCAGCGGCTAAACTTAAATTCTCAGTGACTGTATAAAAGTCAAAATACTCTTGTTTACTGGCTGGTTTGGCTCCAGTTGTAAAAAGAACAATCTTATCTGAATAATAATAACTACCTAAACCTGAAAAAAGAGAAAAAGCAAATCCAATAACAAAATATGTTTCTGGAGAACTAAAATAATTTCCTAAAATAAAGAAAAAACCAGTTACTAAAATAATAAATAGAAAAATAATTAAATAAGTTCTAAACTTATTATTATTAATCTGATTATAGATGGTCATAAATTCTCCTTATTCAAATTTTACTTTAACTTTTTTTCTGTCCTCTTCATTCGCTCCAAAATATTCTTCAGGAGTAAATCCAAACGTACTAGCAATCATATTGTTTGGAAAAACTTTTATCTTAGTATTATACTCCAAAACATTACTATTATAGAATTGCCTAGAATAAGCAACCTTATCTTCAGTATCCTCAAGTTGTTTTTGAAGATCTTTAAAATTTGAACTGGCTTTTAAATCTGGATAAGCTTCAGCAACAGCAAATAATGATTTTAATGCCCCTGTCAACATATTATTTGACTCAGCTTTTTGCTGAGGAGTTTTAGCTGACATTAATGCACTTCGAGCTTTAGTAACATTTTCAAAAACAGTTTTTTCATGTTTAGCATAACCTTTAACTGTTTCTACAAGATTAGGTATTAAATCAGCTCTCCTTTTTAACTGGACATCAATTCCAGAAAATGCTTCTTTAATTCTTGCTCTTAAAACAACAAATCCATTATATTGACCGATTAAATAAAAAACAATTAAACCAATAACGATTAATAATCCTATACCTATACTCATATATTTTTCACCCCCTTTCTTTAGAAATTGTTTGCGAATTTATAACATAAATGAACATTACAAGCTCTTAAGTCTACCAATATTCGATCTTTGAACCCGCCTGAAACACCTTCCTTGTTCTCTCTATCTCTTCAATCTTTCTTATATCCACAATTCTTATCCATTCATCATCCACTTCTTTACTTTATCATAACTTAACGTATTTATTATATCATACTTACGAGCCCAACCTCTTTGAGCAATAAACACCCCATATTTAATATTACTCATCTGCCTGATACTATGAGCATCCGTACTTATTATTAGTTTAAGCTTATTATTTATTGCTTTATGAACTAAGCTATCTGGCAGATCCAACCTATCAGGGCAAGAATTTATCTCTAAAGCAATTT
>CAYTFR010000009.1:9423-10631 GCA_964437175.1 uncultured Gammaproteobacteria bacterium
TTTTTTTTAGCCAATTGAATCTCATTAATTCCTTCTCTTAATTCTGGTCGAATATACTCCAGACCTAAGAAATTATAAAAATCTTTCTCATTACTAAACTTTAATTGTTTATTCTTATTTAAATCTTTTATTCCATATTCAGAAATAGAGTATCTCTTTTTTAAAGCATACTCTCTTAACTTTATATTATGGATCTTACTGCCGGTTAAATACTGAAGTATTGATCCATAACTCTTTGGTTCTTGAACTCTTAAATCCACCCTTATATTTGGCGAAATTATTATTGAAGCCTTTTTTTTACCAGCATTATCAACTGATATTTTTTTAGGATACTTAATAAAGTAATCAATAACATTAACAGCATCTTTATCTCTGACAGCCACTGCTAAATCAATATCGCCAATTGTGGCTGTTTTTCTTCTTAATGATCCTAAAATATCAATTTTTTTTTCTTTTTTATTTTTTTTCAAATAATTACAAATCTCTTCAGCATAAGATAAGGCGTATGGTAAAGGCATTCGGGCTGGTATTTTTTGATTTTTTAAATATATTTTCACCTCATTTAGTATGTTTTTTTGTGATTTTTCGCCAAAACTAGGAATTTTAGCTATCTTTCCTTTATTACAAGCTTTTACGATATCTTTAAAAACTGTTTTTACATTTCTAAGTTTTAAAAATCTAATTAGTTTATATGCCTTTTTTGGACCTATAGAACGAACCTTAATTAACTCAAAAACAGTTTTTGGGATTCCTTTGAGAACTGAGTCAAAATGTTTTGATCGTCCAATTTTAAAATAGTCATCTAAATAACTCGCAATTGAGGATCCTATTCCATAAATATTATATATTTGACCTTCCTGCCAATAATCTCTTAACTCTCTTGTTAAATGCTCTACTTTATCAGCCGCATTATCATAAGCAATAATTTTAAATCTATTTTCTCCTTTTAACAGGTATGCAACAGACACTGATCTTAATAAATGGCTGATTTCTTTATTGGTAAATTTATATGTCTTTTTCCCCATATATTTAATAAAAACTTATTTTACGTTTTACAACGCTCTTGAAATTATTTTAGTATCTGGTATATTCTATTATAGAAAATTTAAATTATTAAAGGGGCCGTAGCTCAATCGGCTAGAGCACTTGCCTGTCACGCAAGAGGTTGTGGGTTCGAGTCCCATCGGCCTCGCTTTAAAAGCAGTTTC
>CAYTFR010000009.1:10731-19380 GCA_964437175.1 uncultured Gammaproteobacteria bacterium
TTTCGCACCAAGATCCGCCCAAACTAAAAAAAGATGTAGTCGCAGACTTAAAAAACTGTAAAATCATGAACGTAGCGCGACTCAAAGAGTGAATATTGGCGGACTTAAGAACTTGTAACGCTGATTTGTGTTATAAATTAGCAAATAATCTCTAAAGAAAGGGGTGAAAGAATATGTCTAAAACAAAAACAACAACAGTTGATTACTATGATCTCATAGTAAAAACAATAAAAGATAAATACTTATATTTTTTAATCGGAGCAACTATAGTTATTTTTGGGACAACAATAGTTTTTAATTTATTTAAATCCCAAAAAGGAACCGTAACTAAAAAAGTGGAAAAAACAACTAAAAACGAACCAGTAAATAAAGAAAACCTAGTAACTAGCAATAAGTATGTAGTAAAAAAAGGTGATTATTTATGGACAATTTCTGAAAGAAAATATGGTTCTGGATATAACTATGTTGATATTGCTAAAAAAAACAAGCTAAAAAATAAAGACCTTTTATTTGTTGGACAGGTTTTAACTTTACCTGAAGTTACAGCTAAAAAACCAACAACTGGCCAAATAGTTAATGTAAAAACAAGCCAGGTAAAAAAGAGTATTAATCAATATATGGTTAAAAAAGGTGATAATTTATGGAAAATCGCTGTCAAAGCCTACGGTGATGGTTATGCTTGGATTAAAATAGCTAAAAAAAACAAGCTAAAAAATCCAAACGTTATCTTTGAAGGACAAAAATTACTCATCCAATAATTAATAAGCAAAAAAACAAAAATTGTCATCAAAGAGCGGGATTAGTACAATGGTAGTATGTCACCTTCCCAAGGTGAAGACACGAGTTCAATTCTCGTATCCCGCTCCAATTAAAAAATGTCTAAAATAAAAATTATTCGGATGAAAAAAAGCGATTTAAACCAAGTCTCTTTAGTCCATCAGAATTGTTTTCCCCGCGAGTGCCCAACTAAGAATATTTCCAAAGACTGGTTAATATCTAATTTTAAAGCTTATCCTCGAATTCAGTTTTTTGTTGCTCTTAAAGATAAAAAGATTGTTGGCTATGTTTTTTGGACTGAAAGAGGAGGTTTTCGACCAAAAGCAGTTTTTGAATTAGAACAAATTGGTGTTCATTCAAAATTTCGAGGTCAAAAAATAGCTACTAAATTAATTAAAGAATCTTTAAAAGAAATTAAAAAATATTTAAAAAAAAGAGGAGCTATTTTAAGTCGTATTTTAGTTGAAACCAGAACTGATAATTTTGCTCAAGAATTATATAAAAAAACTTTGAAAGCTAAACCAGTAACAATAATTAAAGACCTTTACAGTAGTGATGAATTATTAATGATCTCCAGATTTTATTAAACAACCCTACTCAAAATTAAAACTATAATCTTTTTTCATAAAAAAACAAAGTTTAATCTGAGTTTAATACTCAGATTAACTAATTAATTTAAAGTAAAAAAAATCTGTTGACATTTTTTAAAATATTTACAGTATAATTAGGAAATGTCTAAAAAAAATATAAAAAAACAACCAATTGATTACAAAAAAATCCTTTCAAAAAATTTTTTTATCATAATTTTTGTTTTGATTTTTGGATTAATTTCATTTTACTTCTCAAGAAAATTCCTTATCGCCGCTACTGTCAATGGAAAATCAATTAGCAGACTAACTGTTATTAAAACTTTAGAAAAACAAGCTGGGAAAAAAACTCTTGAAAATCTCATTGTAAAATCCTTAATTTTACAAGAAGCTAATAAAAGAAAGATTAATGTTAGTCAAAAAGACATTGACAATGAAATTAAAAAAATTAAATCTAATCTTAGTTCACAAGGAATGACTCTTGATCAGGCTCTTAAGAGCCAAGGAATGACAAAGAACAATCTTGTTAAAGAACTAAAAACTCAACTTACACTCCAAAAAATGGCTGGAAATAATATTAAAATATCAAAAAAAGAAATAGACGATTTTATTAAAAAAAATAAAGATCATTATCCTGATAAAAAAATTTCTAGAAATCAGGCAGTTGCTCAACTCAAACAACAAAAAACTCAACAGAATATCCAAAAATTTCTAGCTAACCTTAAAGCTAAAGCAAAAATAACCTACTTTGTAAACTACTGATTTCTTTTCATCTTTTCAGAAGATTTTGCAAGTCCTTTAAAAGAAGTTCTGTAAAGAGAATTGTGAAAATTATTGTAAACTATTTTATGAAATAAAAGCTTTTTTTAGTCTTGCCTTTTTTAGCTAAAAAGCCTTTATTCACCAATGATCTTAAAAGACCATGAGCTTGTTGTCTTGAAACCTTCAAAATATTGGAAAGTTCAGTTGAAGTTATCTCTTTTCTTTCTTGAATAATCTCTAGAACCTGTCTTTCTTTATTGGTTGGCCTGTTTTCTACTCTAATCTTTATTAAAGCTTCTCTTACCTTAGACAAAGCTCCCTGAAGTGAATATTTAACTCCATCAGTAAAATATTCCAGCCACTCAGTTTTATCTCCTTTATCAGCTGTATGAAGCTTGTCTGAATACTGAAGTCTATCAATATCATAATAATCATCTAAAACAAAATATTTGTTTATCCAATATTTATTTTGAAGAAAAATAAGAGCAGTCAAAAGTCGACAAATTCGGCCATTACCGTTTATAAATGGATGGATATAAACAAATTGATGATGATAAATGCCAGCTTTTAAAACTACTGGTAATTGGTCTTCATTAATCAACCACTGAGATAATTGATTAAAAGCTTTTTCTATCTGAAAACTCTTGTGAAAAGACGGTTCATGTTTTATTTCTAAAGACATTTTAATTTTTTTTTCAGCTGAATATTTGCCTATAACTACTTTTTTATCTCTAATTTTGCCTGCTATTTCATTATTAACACCAGCCAACAATTTTTGATGAAAGTCTTTAATAATGTTTAGATCAATCTTTTTATTAATATATAAGTTTAGATTTTGTAAAATAGCAAAGTAGTTAATAACCTCTTTTTCATCTCTATTAACTGGTATCCTTTCATCTAAAAGTAAATTTGTCACCTCCATTAAAGATAAAGAATTACCTTCAATACTGTTAGAAACATATGAAGATTGAATTAAATTATCTCTTTCTAAATTAATCTCAAGATTTTTGGGAATTTTCAAGCCTTCTAATTGACCATAAAATCTTTCTATCTGGCCAATATTGCTCAAAAGCTTCTGACTTAATTTAAAGATAGGTTTGTACATAAAATGTTTATGATATATGTAATATTATTATACACTAAAAAAGATAATTGTAAAGCTTATTGTAAAGTTATTTGTAAACTTTTTTATAATCTATATATGGTTTTAGGGTAATTTACCCCCCTAAATATCTTCATTTAGAACCTTGTTACATAATTTATATTCCCCCTTGCATTAATTCATAAAGAAATTAAAATAATATCTACAACTTAAAAATTGTATTTTTTATAAAAAAAATTTCCATAATATGAAAAGAAACAACACCTTAAATTATTATAAGGCTTTTATTAAAAAATCAAAAAAACTAAAGAAAAAGCAAAAGGAAATTTTAATAAAAAGAATCGAAGGCGACACTTTGCAGAAAATCGCTGATTTTTACGAAATAAAATCTCGCGAAAGAATAAGGCATTTAGAAGCTAATGCCTTGTATAAACTGTTTAGATTTGTTTTAGAAAACAATTAAAGAAAGATTAAATATCTATCATTCACCTCCAACTAAAAATCCTTCAGGTATAGCCTTTTATCAGCATCAAGATCTTTTAAAAAGAGATGATATAAATTTAGTATAATAAATATTATCTCTAATCGCCGAAGTAGCTCAATGGCAGAGCAACGGTATCGTAAACCGTAGGTTGTGAGTTCAAATCTCACCTTCGGCTCATGTCAAGACTTGCCAAACAACGCCGAAAAAAATTAATAAGACTGATTGTTTTTTATATAACTCTCTTCATTATCTTATTTATTTTATTTATTACTGTTGGTCTAAAAATTCTTATTAACTCATCTATTTTCATTGCTAATCTGACTAAAAAAGAATCAAAACAAAAAAATCCAGCCAATGAAAAAATTATGACAAAAATAATCAGTATTGATGACATTCCTTTGGCCACTAACTCTTCAGAAATAATTATTTCAGGAAGAGGACCGTTTTTTGATAAAATACTCTTTTTTATTAATGACCAGCAAGTAAAAAAAATTAATCCTAAAAATCAGTTATTTACAGAAAAAATTGGTGGTTTAACAACTGGTAAAAATAAAGTTTATATCATAGGAAAACAAAATAATTCAAAAAAAGAGATTAAAAGTCGCCAGTACACAGTATTTTATAAAAATCAACCACCATCCCTTGAGATTACCGAACCTGAAGATAAATCAACTTCCTCTGAACAAGAAGTGGTTGTAAAAGGAAAAACTGATCAAGACGTAGAAATCAAAGTAAACAATATTCCAGTTGTAATTAGTGCTGAAGGAAATTTCCAAACTTCAGTCCAACTAACTGAAGGTGAAAATATTATAAAAATAACCGCCATGGATAATGCTAATAATACAATTGAAAAAGATATTACTCTTAATTACTCTCCTGAAAACTAGTTCTTGAAGACCTATGAATTAAAATAAAACTCAATATTAAAAATATTATCATTGGATGAAGGAATAGATTGTCAAATAAAGAAAATAGGCTTAAAAATATAATATAGATTGATATTTGAAAGCTTATTTTGGATAAATCCAACACCAGCCAAAGAAAATTAATCAAACCAATTATTCCAGAAGAAACCAAAATAATTACAAAACTAGAATGAAAAGAAGAACCAGAATGGGTTACTTTCCAATTCTTACCAACCAAAAAACCCAGTTTTTTTTTCACATATCTAATCCGATTAAATCCCACACCAAGAAAAGGATTTTTCCTCCAAATAATAATTCCTTGATGATAATCTTTTAATCGGCTCTTAATTGAATAAGTCCTTAATAAATTTACTCCTTGACCAAAAGGTTTTGGAATTAGAATTAAGACTGTAACAACACTAATAATTAAAAATAAAATCAATCGATAATTTTTATTCAATATCAAATAAAAAAGTAGAGTAGTTATAAAAGAAATATATCCTGATCTTGAAAAAGTTAGAAAAAGAAAAAGGAAAAAAGAGATCATTAATAATTTTTTTGCGTTTTGATTTTTATAATTGAACAGAAAAAAGAAAAAAAGTAGTCCATAAACAGCTGATGCTAAAAATGGATCAAAAAAAGCACCAAACATTCGATAAAGATGAGGATCCCAACCTAAATAAAACAAATTTCTTAAATCCTTATAAAGGATATATTGAATTAAAGAAATAACTAAGGTAATAAAACTAAAAACAACTAATCCTTTAAACAAAGTTTTTTTATATTTTGGTTCTTGTTTAAGATAATAATCTAAATAAACAAAAAAAACAAAATATAAGAATAAACGAAGCAAATATAAAAAACCAACAATGTTCTCAAATAAACTAAATTGATTAAAACTAACTAATAAAGACAATAGTAAAATAAAAAAAAATAAAAAAAGACTCTTCCATCTTTTCCAGATCAAATGCCTTTTTACTACAAAAAAAGGTTTAAATTGATATTTTAAAAAAAAACCGCTAATAAATAAAGAAATTAAAACCTCATAAAAATAAATATTTATTTGCTGATCAAAAAAAGATAATCTTCCCAATTGACCAAAAGAAAACAAAAAAAATAATAAATATAAAAGATATCTCATAATTTTTTGGTTTCAATCTTTGAATACTGATATATTTTTGATCTGACTAAAAATGAATGAAAACTCATCATAAAAGAATAACCAAAACCTGCTGGCCCATCAAGAAATCCTAAATAAAAAAAATAGTTTAGAATAAACTTAGCCAGAGGAAAAAAAATGATCTCCATTATATTTGTTTTTTTTCCTTGATCTACCAACTCTTTTGCCCGTAAGGTAGAATAAAAATTAATTTCTTTAATAAAATCTTTAAGTTCTGGATGAGGATAATGATTAATAAAATTCTTTAAAAAACCAACTGAACCAAGAGAATGAAATTCTTCATGAACTTGACCAACAAATTTGCCGGAATTTTTCTTAACTAAACGAATTAAGCCCTTATCTCTCACCTTTTTTATTTCTCCAAATCGCAGTTCTCTCCCCCACCAAAAATCACGTCGTTTAATGTAGTAAGCTAATTTCTCTTCTTGTCGGCTTTTTATAAGAATTATAATCTCATTTCTTAATTCTTTGGTTATTTCTTCATCAGCATCAATAAATAAAACCCAGTCCCCTTTTGCTTTTTCTAAACCAAAATTACGCTGATGACTAAAACTACCATTTAATTTACTCTTAATAACCTTAGCTTTCATTCTTTCTGCTATTTGAACCGTTTTATCATCTGAATAATCATCAATAATAATAATCTCATCACAAAAACTTAATGATTTAATACTCTTTTTAATGTTTTTTTCCTCGTTTTTAACTAAAATCACTCCTGAAAGACTAAGTTTTTTTGTCATTTTATTAAAGTTTTACAATTAGAAAAATTCTTTTGGTTATATTATACTTTTATCGTTCTAACTTGTCGAGAACTAAATCATTATATGAAAAAAAAAGTATTTAATTTTATTTTAATTTTTTGGGCAGTTTATATACTCATCAAGTATTTAATTTATCTTTTGTGTAGAGGAAATATTTGTTTAACAATTCCTTTTTTAAGTTAAATAATTTAATGTTTGTTTTATCTCTTTTAATTGGAATCTATTCATACAGTATTTTTTTGCTGGGAATAACTAATCAATTGTATAAAAAAAATTTACTAACTCTCTTTATTTTGTTTATTTTTATAGGAGGATTTATCTTATTTAAAAAAAGATATTCATTCCAAATAAATCGTCAAGTTAAGTTTAATAAACTAATAATCATTAGTTTATTAATTATCTTTAGTCAAGGAATCATCAATCTTATTGGAACTCTAGGTCCTGAATTATCGTTTGACGCTCTCTGGTATCACCTGACATTACCAAAAATATACCTAACAAATCACTCTATCTTTTATATTCCTGGTGGCTTGTTATACTACTCAACCATGCCTAAATTAATAGAGATGCTCTACATTTCCGCTCTGGCCTTTAAAGGTCAAATATTGGCTAAATTCATCCATTATGTTTTTGGATTACTGTCTTTAATCGCTCTATATCAACTAGCCCGTAAATTCCTCTCAAAAACCTATTCTTTACTCGTTGTGGTTGTTTTTTACTCTAATCTGGTTGTCGGTTGGCAATCAATTACTGCTTATATTGATTTATCAAGAACTTTTTTTGAAATTCTATCTTTGTATTATTTTGTTAATTTTTATGAAACAAGAAATAAAAAATGGTTAATTAAATCGTCTATTATTCTTGGATTAGCCATCTCAACTAAACTATTATCCTTAGGCTCAATAATTATTTTTATAATCATATTATTTGATAATTTCAAACTAACCAAAACTAAACTTAAAAATTTATTTTCTAATCTGGCTTTTTTTATTTTTCCCAGCTTATTAGTTCCTCTTCCTTGGTTTATTTTTTCTTACTTAACAACCAAAAATCCAGTTTATCCTTTTTTCAGCCAATATTATCAAATAAATTCAACAATAAATTTAATTAATCCTTTAAATTTCATTAAAAACATCTGGATTTTGTTCACCTATTCAGCTGACCCTCTTAATCCTATCTACATCATTATCCTTCCTTTAATAATCTTATCCTTTAAAAGATTAAAAAAAGAATTAAGAATTATCAGTCTTTACTCAATCATGGCTATTGTTATTTGGTATTTAACTCCAAAAACCGGAGGAGGAAGATTTATTATGCCTTATTTACCAGCCATATCTCTTCTTATTGTCTGGACAATAAAGAACATTAAAGAAAATTACTTAAAAACCTTTCACCTAAGTTTAATTATTTTACTTGCCATTATTTCAATTGGCTACCGAAGTTTAGCCAATAAAAAATATTTACCAGTTATTTTAAAAAAACAAACTGACAGTCAGTTTCTAACCAATAATTTAAATTTTTCATTTGGTGATTTTTACGATACTGACTCTTATTTTAAAAAACACTTAAAAAAAACTGACCGGGTTTTAATCTATGGAATCCACAATCTCTATTATGTTGACTTTCCTTTTATCCATCAATCCTATCTTAAAAAAGAAAACAAATTTAACTATATCTTAACCCAAAATAGTATATTACCTGATAAATTTAAATCATGGAAACAAATATATCAAAATAAAATTACTCATGTAAAACTCTATGATCGTTAACCTCTTAATTTTTCTTTTTTTCTTTTTTTCTTCAATTGCCATTACCTGGCCTTTAATATTTAATTTATCTACCTTAATTATTGATCCTTATGATGGCCTTCTTATTACCTGGATTATAAACTGGGATATTCATTCTATAAAAACAAATCTCTTTCAATTATTTAATTCTAATATTTTTTATCCTTACAAAAACACTTTAGCTTATTCAAATCTTCATTTAGCTGATGCTTTATTAGCCCTTCCTTTAAGTTTTTTTTCAAAAGAACCATTATTGAGTTTTAATATTAATTTTTTAGCTGGTTTTTTTCTTACTGCTTTTTTT
>CAYTFR010000010.1:0-7044 GCA_964437175.1 uncultured Gammaproteobacteria bacterium
TATCTTTAATATCTTTTTTGCTTTTGTTGGAGATGTTTTTACGGTTAATATTCATCGCCTTTGCGATTAACTTTTTGTTACTGGATTAATTAACTATTTCTATTTTTTCCTTTTTCAAGTTCAAGTGTTACTATACCAATAATTCGTTTTAACTCATCATTCTCCCGTCTTAACCTATTCATCTCAATAATGAAAAAGTGAGATTGGGACTCCTGTTTTAACCACTTGTATATTGTTTTTGTAGAGAGGGTGTATTGGTTAGCCAGATCATTAACCTTCTGACCATTTTTAACTTTATTCAGGATCTATTCATAACCGTTTGTATCGTGGGTTTTGTAATAACATTTGTTTCAATTTTAGTAAGTGTTGTGTAGGGGAGATCGGTTTTTCTCGCCAATTCGTCCTGCGTTAAACCTTTCTTTTTCCTAACTGGCGGAATGTAGTCAAGGATGTTCGAACCTTAACTACCTCGTTTATTTTGACAGGCTGATATTAACTTTGTAACCCATTACTTCGGCCATCTTCTCCAAAAACCCCAAGGAGGGATTAACATTACCGGCCTCAAAGCGAGCAATGGCCGATTGTTTTGTGCCGATTTTTTGAGCCAGCTCCTTTTGGGTAATTCCTTTTTTAATTCGAGCTGATATCAATTCGGAGATTGCCTCATAACGAGGAGTTAATTTAACATATTCTTTTTTGACAGCTTTATCCTGCAATAATTCTGCTTTTAATTGTTTCCAGTTTCTCATAGGTATTTAGTATTAATTTCTAACCCTGATTATTCTAATATAACATAGATGTTATGTTATGTCAAGGACAAATATCTTTGTTTTGCCGTTTCGATTTCTTTTCTCGGAGTTTTCTGTTTTTGCTTTTTAAAGCCTGATAGAAGATAAATTGTTTTACCGACAAATCCGTAAATAATTCTAATTTCTTCTTTTCCCCGGACCCTGAGTTCATAGAGATTTTGCTCAAGTTGTTTTGCATGAGGCATACCGAGAAGATTTCCATGGATTTCCAGAAGATCAATTAGATGAGCAATTTTAGCAATCGCTTGCGGTTGTTGGTTTTTGATAAATTCAGCTACCGGTCTTTCACCGCGACTCGTCTCATACTCCAATATTTTCCACTCCATGCTTTGATTATAATGATTTATTTTAAGAAAGAGAAGATTTGTTTTCGTGTAACTTCGGGATATTCAATTTTTGTGGTGCGATAAATAGCTTCGGGTAAAAATGAATCAAAAAATCGTTGCAAAAGTAAGGTCTATTTGTTAAAGACTTTTGTAATCCTTTTTTTATTAGAGATAGATAAAAGGGTAATCTTTGAATGAAAGATCTTCGAGAGAGTTCATGAGACAACAAAAGCTCTATCATATTGAAGTTTATATTATAACACAATTTTATGGTTTAGATTGTTGTGAGTTTAAAATCAGAGGTTTTGTTTTTTGGCGGCAAACTATTTTCTTAATTCGTATTCACCAATAATTTTTCTTGATTCTGGATAGCAAACAGCATTGCAGGTAATTAAGTTTATTTTTTCAACTTTGAAACTTCCAATTTTTGAATTCCTCATTTTTTTAACTTCGGCAATAAATTGACTGCCTGGATTTTCAACAAAACGACAAATAGTTATGTTTCCCCAGAATACTGAATCCGAAAGATATTTTTTATTATCTGGTACGCCGATTTGTTGTAATGATTTATCTAAAGCGGAAACCAATTTTTGAAGTGTATCGTTTGAATAAGCCATTACAGATAAACTTGTTGGAAAATTCAAAATATCTTCAACATTAAATTCAAAAGCTGGAAATTTTGGAATTATTTCACTAAATAGTTGATTTACCTTATTGATATCCGACTCAGAAAATAAAGGTGGTTTATTTATAGTCCGAACATTTTTAATTGTTAGGTGCATCGATTCAGGCGGATAAAAATAATGCTGGGGCTCAATTTTTTTTAATTTGTTGGTAATGCTTGAAATTACTTTGCTGGAAATTTCATTTGGGATAAAAACTACTGAAGTTAAACAGATTCGGTCATCATTCGCGTAATCTTTTTGCATATCGACAACTGTCGATTTATGAACACCACTAGCAAACGAGTCTCCAAGTTGTTTCACCAGGTTTTTTTGTTGTAATAAATAATTATTGTTCATAAGTAATATTGTTTGCTATTTCATTAAATCATCAACGCCAATGCCCAAACCTTTGGCGATCTTCATAACCGTTTGTATCGTGGGTTTTGTAATGACATTTGTTTCAATTTTAGTAAGTGTTGTGTAGGGGAGATCGGTTTTTCTCGCCAATTCGTCCTGCGTTAAACCTTTCTTTTTCCTAACTGGCGGAATGTAGTCAAGGATGTTCGAACCTTAACTACCTCGTTTATTTTGACAGGCTGATATTAACTTTGTAACCCATTACTTCGGCCATCTTCTCCAAAAACCCCAAGGAGGGATTAACATTACCGGCCTCAAAGCGAGCAATGGCCGATTGTTTTGTGCCGATTTTTTGAGCCAGCTCCTTTTGGGTAATTCCTTTTTTAATTCGAGCTGATATCAATTCGGAGATTGCCTCATAACGAGGAGTTAATTTAACATATTCTTTTTTGACAGCTTTATCCTGCAATAATTCTGCTTTTAATTGTTTCCAGTTTCTCATAGGTATTTAGTATTAATTTCTAACCCTGATTATTCTAATATAACATAGATGTTATGTTATGTCAAGGACAAATATCTTTGTTTTGCCGTTTCGATTTCTTTTCTCGGAGTTTTCTGTTTTTGCTTTTTAAAGCCTGATAGAAGATAAATTGTTTTACCGACAAATCCGTAAATAATTCTAATTTCTTCTTTTCCCCGGACCCTGAGTTCATAGAGATTTTGCTCAAGTTGTTTTGCATGAGGCATACCGAGAAGATTTCCATGGATTTCCAGAAGATCAATTAGATGAGCAATTTTAGCAATCGCTTGCGGTTGTTGGTTTTTGATAAATTCAGCTACCGGTCTTTCACCGCGACTCGTCTCATACTCCAATATTTTCCACTCCATGCTTTGATTATAATGATTTATTTTAAGAAAGAGAAGATTTGTTTTCGTGTAACTTCGGGATATTCAATTTTTGTGGTGCGATAAATAGCTTCGGGTAAAAATGAATCAAAAAATCGTTGCAAAAGTAAGGTCTATTTGTTAAAGACTTTTGTAATCCTTTTTTTATTAGAGATAGATAAAAGGGTAATCTTTGAATGAAAGATCTTCGAGAGAGTTCATGAGACAACAAAAGCTCTATCATATTGAAGTTTATATTATAACACAATTTTATGGTTTAGATTGTTGTGAGTTTAAAATCAGAGGTTTTGTTTATAGAAACCTATTTTATATAAAAATATTTTATTTTTCCCTTTAATTATTTTATTGGGTTTGATTTTTGGCAAAGGATACATATAAGAAACAAGATCGAAATTTTTGAATTCTAATTTCAAATTTTTAATTACTTTTTCTAAATACCAAGGAGAGATATAGAGATAGAAGGTTAAGTTGATTTTTTTGTTTGGCGAGGCTTTAAAGCTAGAAGTTAAAAGTTGGGAATCTGTTTTAAACATATCTTTCCAAATTACATAAATGTTTTCTCGATTCGGGTCAATCATTCGTCGAATATGAAGAATAAAGACAAGAATAGGATTAATTTCAATTGCTATAAACTGAGTATTTAATTTTTTTTTAAAAGCAGTTTTGGCAAGTTTAAAAATAATTTTTCCATCGCCAGCACCTAAATCAATTATGGTTTGATTGTTTTCTAGATTTAAAGCTTTAATTATTAAATAAAGATCTTTTTTGTTTGAGGGAAAGTAGGGGATAGGTGATAATTGGGGAAAAATAAAAAAGGAAAGAATAATAAGGATTATTAAAAAAATAATAAAAAGATAAACCATATTTAGTAATAGAATAGGCTAAAATACACTTTTTAGTCCAGAATGGCAATATTATATATTACATGTTAATCTATTTTTTGGTATATTAATAGGGCATGTTTGAGAAATCATTTTTTTTATGGCGGGATTGGTCTCAGTTGATATATCCTATTTTGTTTATTATTGGCAGTTATATTATTGGTTTAGTTGTTGACAAATTAATTTTAAAAAAAATTAGGGAAATTGTTAAAAAAACATCTTGGAAAGGGGATGATGTTTTAATTAATGCTGTTAAAGGAGTTTTCCAGATAATTTTTGTTCTTATAGGTCTTTATTTAGCAACTTATTATTTAGTTTTAGACAAAACAGTTTTAGTAATTTTAAAAAAAGTAATTTTAGTTTTAATTATTTTTTTTACGACGATTTTTACCACACGGGTAATAGTTGGTTTTGTTAGTCTGTACACCTCTAAAACAGATGGTGTTTTTCCGGCTTCATCAATATTCATTAATATCACTAAAATAACTATTCTTGGGATTGGTTCTTTAATTATTTTGCAGACTTTTGGAATCTCTATTACTCCTATTTTAACTGCTTTGGGTGTTGGGGGTTTAGCTGTTGCTTTGGCGCTTCAAGATACATTATCTAATTTGTTTTCTGGCTTGCAGATTATTATTTCCAAACAAGTAAAACTAGATGATTATGTAAAATTGGACTCTGGAGAAAAAGGATATGTGACTGATATTACTTGGCGCAATACAACTATTCGAACTTTACAAAACAACCTAATTGTTGTTCCTAACTCAAAATTAGCTGGAACAATTCTCACTAATTTTAACCGACCTAAGAAAGAATTAACTTTAAGTATTAAACTCGGCGTAAGTTATGAGAGTGATCTTGAAAAAGTGGAAAAAGTTACTTTAGAGGTAGCCAAAGAAGTGATTGGAAAATTTTCTGGAGCAGTGAAATCTTATAAACCTCGCTTTCGTTATCAAACTTTTGGAGATTCAAGTATTAATTTTAGTGTTTATTTAAGAGTCGAAAAGGTTGTTGATCAAGCAAAGATAAAACATGAATTTATTAAAAGGCTTTATAAAAGATATCAAAAAGAAGGAATAGAAATTCCATATCCAGTAACAACAGTTCATTTAAAGAAATAAAGAAGAAGATTTATAATAATTATCCCGAGGTGTGAGTAGGTGTTCACACCCGGTGTGAACAAATAAATAAGAAAATGAGAAAAAAATATTTTATTATTGATTTTGACAGTTCTTTTATTTCGGTTGAAGCCCTTGATGAGCTAGCAAGGATTGCCTTAACTGATAATCCAAAGAAAGAAAAGATATTAAAAAAAATCAAAGAAATCACAAATCAGGGAATGGAAGGAAAATTAGCTTTTAATCAATCATTAAGTAAACGGATTAAGCTTTTTTCAGCTAACAAAACCCATATTAATAAATTAATTAAGTTTTTAAAGCGTAAGATTACTCCTTCAGTCTCTCGAAATAAAAATTTTTTTAGAAAATACGCTGACCAGATTTATATTATTTCCGGTGGTTTTAAAGAGTATATTGTTCCGATTATGGAGCCTTTTGGTATTTCTAAAGATCATATTTTAGCCAATACATTTATTTTTAATAAAAAAGGAGTCATTATTGGTTATGATAAAAAAAATCTTCTTTCAAAAGAAAAAGGTAAGGTAAAGGCAGTTAAAAAATTGAATTTAAAAGGGAAGATTTATGTTATTGGAGACGGTTATACTGATTATCAGATTAAAGAATCAGCTCAGGCGGATAAGTTTTTTGCTTTTATTGAAAATGTTGTGAGAAGTGATTTATTAGGCAAAGCTGATATGGCTTTGCCTAATTTTGATGAGCTTTTGTATCGATTTCATTTACCACGGGCATTGTCTTATCCTAAAAGTCGAATTAAAGTTCTCTTGTTGGAAAATATTCATCCAGTGGCTGGAGATATTCTCAGAAAAGAAGGATATCAAGTAGAAAGATTAAATTATGCTTTAGGAGAAAAAGAATTAAAGAGAGTAATTAAAAATGTTTCAGTATTAGGAATTCGTTCTAAAACAAAGATTTCTTCTAATATTTTACAAGAGGCAAAAAAACTTTTAATGGTTAGTGCTTTTTGTATTGGGATTAATCAGATAGATCTTTCAGCCTGTTCTTTTAATGGAACAGCTGTTTTTAACGCTCCTTACAGTAATACTCGAAGTGTGGTTGAGTTAGTTTTAGCAGAGATTATTATTCTTTATCGAAGGTTATTTGATAAAAGTAGTTTGATGCAACAAGGTGTTTGGAATAAATCGCCTCAAGGTTGTCATGAGGTGCGGGGAAAAAAATTAGGGATTATTGGTTATGGTAATATTGGTTCCCAGTTATCAGTTATAGCTGAAGGATTAGGAATGGAGGTCTATTTTTATGATATTGTTGAAAAGTTGGCTTTAGGTAATGCTAAACGCTGTCAGAGTTTAAGAGAATTGTTTCGAGTTGCAGATGTAGTTACAGTTCATGTTGATGGTCGATTAAGTAATAAAAATTTGATTGGTGAACGAGAATTTAAAATGATGAAAGATAAGGTTATTTTTCTTAATTTAAGTCGAGGTTATGTAGTTGACATTAAAGCCTTAGTTAAGAATATTAAGACTGGGAAAATTGCTGGAGCTGGTATTGATGTTTTTCCAAAAGAACCAAAGAGTAATAAAGACCCTTTTGTTTCCGAACTTCAAAAACTGCCTAATGTTGTTTTAACTCCTCATATTGGAGGAAACACTCTTGAAGCTCAAAAGAATATTGGTCAGTTTGTCGCTTCAAAAATTATTGAATTTATTAATACTGGCAATACCATGATGAGTGTTAACCTGCCTAATCTTCAACTTCCCAAGCTTAAGAGAGGTCATCGTTTTATTCATCTTCATAAAAACACTCCTGGTGTTTTAGCTCAAATTAATAGTCTTTTGGCTAAATACAAGATTAATGTTGATGGCCAGTATTTAAAAACTAATGAGAGGGTTGGTTATGTGATTACTGATGTTAATAAAAAATACGGCAAAGAAATAATTAAAGCCTTAAAAGAGATTCCTGAAACTTTAAAGTTTAGAGTTTTGTATTAGATGAAAAAAATATTT
>CAYTFR010000010.1:7144-13236 GCA_964437175.1 uncultured Gammaproteobacteria bacterium
ATTTAAAAGCATTGATTGCAGTTGATGTTGTCTCCTCAATTCCTTATGGATCGATTAATTTCAAGTTTATTGATTGTTTGTTTTTTTCAGTTCAAAAAGGATTTGGTTTGCCTGCAGGATTGGGAGTCTTGATCTTAAGCCCCAAAGCAATACAGAAATCAAAAAGAATGGCTGAAGACAAGAGATCAATTGGCAGTTATCATAGTTTTGTTTCTCTTAATCATAATGCGAAAAAATATCAAACTCCAGAAACACCAAATGTTTTGGGAATATATTTATTAGGAAAAGTAATCAATGATATGAGAAAAAAAGGTCTTGCTGTCATTCAAAAAGAAACAGAAATTAAGTCGAGTTTGTTATATAATTTTTTTGATCAGAATATGAAATATAGTCCATTTGTAAAAGATAAAACTATTCGTTCAAAAACCATAATTCCTATAGAGGTTTTTGGTGGTTCAGAGAAGATAATTAAATCTTTATCAAATCATGGAATTATTGTTGGATCAGGATATAAAATCTTTAAAAAATCTCAGATAAGGATTGCAAATTATATGGCCCACAGTATTCAAGAGGTTGAAAAACTTTTAGAGAGATTAAAAAAGATTTAGTAATCTTATCTTGTTTTTACTCAAGTTAGTCTTTATAATTAAAGCCTATGTATAGTCCAGATAATAAAATCTTAAAAAATTATTCTGATGTATTGGTCAATTTTGCTTTAGGTGGTGGAAAGGGTATAAAAGCCAAAGAAGTAATTTATCTTCAATTTGATTTATTGGCTCTTCCTTTAGCTTTGGAAGCTTATAAAAGGATTTTAGAAAATGATAGTTATCCAATTGTTAAGATTCAGACAGAAGAGTTTTCTAAGCTTTTTTATCAAAAAGCTCGTGATCATCAATTAGAGTTTTTTCCTAAAAAATATACTAAGTCATTAGTTGACACAATTGATCATCGAATTTATTTAATGGCTGACAAAAACCCTTTTTATCTAAAAAACATAGATCCAAAGAAAATAATGAAAACTAATAAATCTCGACAGCTTTTAAGAAAATGGTTGTTTAAAAAAGAAGATCAAGGAAAATTAAGCTGGACTATTGCTTTATATGGAACTTTAGGTATGGCCAAAGAAGCTGGGCTCTCTCTAAAAGAATACTGGAAACAAATAGCAAAAGCCTGTTTTTTAAACGATTCCAACCCAATTGATAAATGGAAAATAGTATTTAAAGATTTGGAAAGAATAAAAAAAAGCTTAAATAAACTTTCTATTGATAAGATTCATTTGATATCTAAAGAAACTGATTTGTGGATTAGGCTTGGTAAAAAAAGAGTTTGGATGGGTGGAGGAGGTAGAAATATTCCTAGTTTTGAGATCTTTACTTCGCCTGATTGGAGGGGAACAAATGGAAAAATTTATTTTGATTTTCCTCTTTACAGATACGGCAATATTATAAAAGGAATTTTTTTAGAATTTAAAAATGGAAGAGTAATAAAAGCTAAAGCAAGAAAAAATGAAAAGTTATTAAAGGCCTTAGTTAGTCAAAAAAATGCTGATAAGATTGGTGAGTTTTCTTTAACTGATAAGAGGTTTTCTAAGATAGATAAATTTATGGCTCATACATTGTATGATGAAAATTTTGGTGGAAAATGGGGAAATACTCATTTAGCTTTAGGATCATCTTATCATGATGCTTATGATGGCAAGATGAGTAAAATGAAAGCAAAAGATTGGAGAGAGTTAGGGTTTAATGAATCTCAGGAACATACTGATATTATGGCTAAAGATAATCGCCAAGTTGAAGTAATTTTAAAAAATAAGGTAAAAAAGGTTATTTATAAAGATGGAGAGTTTTTAATTTAAGCTTCCTATAATCATTTCTTCATAAAATCTATATGCTTTATTCTGAAGTCTATATGGTTTAGAGTTTGTCTTAACAAAGTAGGTATAGGGGTGGCTGGAAAGGGCTGGATAATGAGAGGGCAACTGTGCCGCGGGTGGGAGTCGAACCCACATGAGCTTTTAGGCTCACAGGTTTTTGAGACCTGCGTGTCTACCAATTCCACCACCACGGCAGTTTAAAAAAAGATGATTAACTATCTATCAAAAATATTTTTAATTGTAATTTATTCCGTCATATCTTAGTTCTCACCTTTATATATAGCGCGGTTCAAACTGCGATTGTTGGCGGATTTTAAATCTACTTAGCTCTTCACTTTTCATTTCAATTATACCAGAGTTGGCGTTTTTTTTAGAAAATGACTTTACTTTTTTTAAAACATAATTTATGATAGTTATTGAATATATGATAGATTTAGTTCTTGGTACTCAATGGGGAGATGAAGGTAAAGGAAAGATTGTTGATCTTTTAGCTACTAAAACTGATTATGTTGTTCGTTTTCATGGTGGAAACAATGCTGGGCATACAGTTGTGATCAATGGAAAAAGATATCCTTTTCATTTACTACCGTCAGGTATTTTGAATAAAAATGTTATTGGAGTAATTGCCAATGGGGTAATTATTGATCTTGAGATTTTAATTTCTGAGATTAGAAATCTGGAAAAAGACGGTTTTGATCTTAAGAAGAAATTGATAATTTCTCCTCGTTGTCATTTAATAATGCCTTATCATAAAGAGCTTGATCAAGCCTATGAAAATGCTCGAGGGAAAAACAAATTAGGGACAACAAAAAGGGGGATTGGACCAACTTATGCTGATAAAGTTAGTTACAATGGAATTCGGATTTATGAACTTCTTAATTGGAATTATTTTGAAGAAAAATTTAAATTTCAAGCAAAAATAAAAAATAAGATTTTAAAATTATTTAATGTTAAACCAATTAATATTAAAAAAGAACTTCAACGATTTGAAAAATACAGGCAAATAATTAAGCCATATGTTAAAGATAATTATCAGCTTTTTCAAAATGCAATTAAAAATAAGAAAAAGATTCTTTTTGAAGGGGCACATGGAGTAATGCTTGATAATGATTGGTCTCCTTATCCTTTTTGTACAGGATCAAATATAATTACTGGAGCGGTTAATATTGGTTCGGGTTTGCCTGTTAAAAAGATTAATCAGGTTTATGGGGTAGTTAAAGCTTATTTGTCTCGGGTTGGCGGAGGGCCTTTACCAACAGAACTAAAAAATAAAACAGCTGATTTTATCCAGAAAAAAGGCAAAGAATTTGGAACAACAACTGGGAGACCACGTAGAATTGGTTGGTTAGATCTTGAAGCTGTTAAATTTACTTGCCAAATTTGTGATGTTAATAAATTAGTTATTACTAAAGCTGATGTTTTATCAGGACTTTCAAAATTAAAAATTTGTGTTGGTTATAAATTAAATGAAAAAAAGATTAGTTATAGCCAATGTGGTTATGATGAACTAGCAAAATTAAAACCGGTTTATAAAACTTTTTTTGGTTGGTCTGAAGATATTAGTCAAATAAAAAAGTTTAAAGATTTGCCTAAAAATTGCCAAAAATACTTAAAATTTATTGAATCTTTTTTAAATGTTAAGTTAAAGATTGTTTCCAATGGACCTGATAGAAATGAGTATATAAAGTGTTAAATGTTGGAAATTAAAGTGCAGAATCTCGTTGTAAGTTAAAGCATACAGGCGGGTAGGAAATTTTGCTAAAACAGAGGGCGGAATGAATTCCGCTAAAATAGTAGGGCAATTTATTGCGCGCTGAATAATAATTAAATCTTAATTTTATGAAAATAATTAATAAAAAAGGATTAACTTTTGATGATGTTTTATTAATTCCTCAAAAAACCAGTTTGTCTTCTCGATCAAAAGTCAATTTGTCAACTCAGTTAACTCCAAAGGTTAAGTTGAAAATACCTTTGGTTTCGGCCAATATGGATACAGTCACTGAATCAAATCTAGCAATTGCTTTGGCTAGAGAAGGAGGAATTGGAATAATCCATCGTTTCCTATCAATTGATAAACAAGTTGAAGAGGTAAAAAAAGTAAAAGATAAAAAACTCTTGGTTGGAGCAGCAGTTGGAATTAAAAATAATTATTTAGAAAGAACAAAAGCTTTAATTAAAGCCAAATCTGATGTTATTGTTATTGATATAGCTCATGGTCACAGTGTTTTTTTAATAAGAGTTTTAAAAGAATTAGTTAAAAAATTTCCTAAGACCGAGTTTATTGCTGGTAATGTAGCCACTGCTCAAGCAACTAAAGAATTAATAAAAAATGGGGCTTCAGCCATTAAGGTTGGTATTGGTCCAGGGGCTTTGTGTTCAACAAGAATAGTTGCTGGAGCTGGTGTTCCTCAACTAACAGCTATTATTGATTGTGCTCAAATAGCTAAAAAATATCAAGTGCCAATAATTGCTGATGGCGGAATTAAGTCTTCAGCTGACATTGTTAAAGCTTTGGCTGGGGGTGCTTCAACCGTTATGATAGGTGGGTTATTTGCTGGTTGTGAAGAAAGTCCAGCTTTAACTTTTTACCGAAATAATAAAAAAATAAAATTAACTCGAGGAATGGCTTCTTTAATGGCTAATTATGATCGACAAGAAAATGATAAAACAATAAAAAAAGATTTAAAAAATTATTCAGCTGAAGGAGTTGAAGCAGTTGTTCCTTTTAGAGGATCAATTGTTGGATTTGTTAGGCAGATGATAGGTGGTGTTCAATCAGGGTTTTCGTATTCAGGAGCTAAAAACATAAAAGAATTATGGGAAAAATCAGAGTTTATTCAAATAACTCAAAATTCTTTAATAGAATCAAAACCTCATGATGTTAATCTTTTATAATTTTTAGTCTTTTTTTTGATCTTTTCTTAGATTAAATCTTGTAGAATTATTATTGATTAATCCAATGGCATATTCTAATTGTTGAATCGGGATAAAATAATAATTCTGTTTTTTACTGCCAGTATGATAAGTTACTTGGCCACAGATAATACCCTTATCTTTAAGAAATTTAAAAATTTCTTTTGTTCTTTTTGGATTTCTTAGAAAACCAGCCTTTTTTAAAAGATCTTGGATATTAATAATTAGACCTGATTCTTTTAAAGCCATATAGATTGTTTTTGTTTTGATTTCTCCAATTGCTTCTGCAATTTTAACAGGATCTTCTTCTTCTTCAAGCTTTTCTTTAATTTTTCTTGATAAATGCTTTTTGCGTAAGGGAACAAGATCTGCTAAGTCATGTTTTTCTAATAGATCATGGATTGTTGTGCGACTTAAAGTAATTTCCATAATTTTTTCAATTTTATCAATATCTATTCCATAAACTAATAAAAGCTGAAGGATTCTAGAGGTTCGAGTTGGTTTTTCTTGAGTAACATATTTTAATAAGGCTATTTTACTTGGTGGTTTCCTTACGGAAATTTGTTGTTTTTCTGGATTATAACTTAATAATGATCTCCAAGTTTGGTCAAATTTTTGTTTAACAGCTTGTATAGAAATTGTTTCTTTATTCTCTATTAAACCATCAATAATACCAATATCAGCATAACTTAAAGGAAAGAAGATATACAATCCTAAAAGATTGAGGTTTTTAAGTTTCCTTTCCTTTTTCTTGTTAGGATCGTTAGGTTTAATATAAGAAGTAAGAGCTTCTTGTAATAACGAATAAATATCTTCGTCAACCTTTGGTAGTAGAGATTTAAGGTCGTCGGGTAAAGATCCTCCTGGTTCTTGATTACAAATGAGTGATAAGTAATAAAGACCAAGGTTTGATAAATCAATTTTATTTTCTTCTTTTCTTGGGTCAGCAATAATTTCATTAGGATTATTTAAGATTTCTATCGGATCGGCTCTTTCTTCTTTTGTTTCTGGATAATGGTTTGGGACAAGAGGATTTGTTTTAAGCGGATCTTCATATTCTTCAGAGTTTAAGAAAGCTTGAACTTTTTCTGAAAAATCATCAATAGGTAATCCTAAAAAAGCTTGAGCAAAGGAGGTGATTTCTCGTGGGGTTGTATGTTCTAGTTTTGATAATCCTAAAAAAGCTTGCGCAAGTAATCTTTCATGAGCAAGGTAATTTTCTGCTTGTTCAGAAAGTGGTTCGTGTCTTTCTTGTCCCATAATATACTATTATAACATATTTTTGGTTAATATAGAAGGAAAACTG
>CAYTFR010000010.1:13336-16296 GCA_964437175.1 uncultured Gammaproteobacteria bacterium
ATAGATTTAATCGAGATATTTTAATTGGGATTAAACTGGGGCCAAGTAGTAGAGATAAGTTGAGAGTCTATTTTAACTATTCTTTTTTATTGCTAAAAATAATTTGATTAACTATAATTGAAAGTTAGTTGAATGTAAACAACCTATATGAAGTCTTTAAAAATTGATCTTTCAGTAAAAATAAAGTCATTAAGACTTTTAAATCCAGTAATTTTAGCTTCTGGGATTTTAGGATTAGATGTTTTTTCTTTAGAAAAAGCTGTTAAAGGTGGTGCTGGAGCAGTGACAATGAAATCTTTAACTTTAGATTCTAGAAAAGGTCATAATAATCCAATCTTGGTTGAAGTTGAGCAAGGTTTTTTAAATGCTGTTGGTTATGCTAATAAAGGAATAGAAAAAGGGATCAAAGAATTCAAAAAATGGGATAATAAAACTCCATTAATTGGAAGTATTGTTGGAACAACAGCTAATGATTTTAAAAAACTAAGCGAACAGATTCAGCAGACGCCGATTAAAGCTTTGGAAATAGTTTTATCTTGTCCTCATACACCAGGATACGGATTAATGGCTGGTCAGGGGACACCGAAACAAACAGCAAAGATTACTCGAGCCGTTCGAAGAACAACTCAATTGCCTCTTTTTGTTAAACTTTCTCCTTCTATTGAAGCTGTTGGAGAAGTGGCTAAAGCGGCTGAATCTGAAGGAGCTGATGTAATTAATATGGGTAATACTTTAGGTCCTGGAATGAAAATTGATATTGAAAGGGGACAGCCAGTTCTTGATTTTAAGATTGGAGGAATGAGTGGACCAGCTATAAAACCAATAATGATTAGATCAGTTTATGATATTTATGAAGCTGTTAAGATTCCAGTCATTGCTACAGGAGGAATTACTTATGGTCAAGATATTATTGAGGCGATTATGGCTGGAGCAGAAGCAGTTGAGATTGGAACAGGAATTTATTATCGAGGAATTAATATATTTAAAAAAGTTGTCAATGAAGTTAAAGAATGGATGGATAGCCATGGTTACAAAAAAATTATTGAATTTAAAGGAATAGCTCATAAATAAATATATGAAAAATAAATATATTACGGCTATTATTTCAAAAGTAAAAAAACAAACAGATAAAATAAAAACGTTTCATTTAGAAACTGCGATTAAAGCAAAACCTGGTCAGTATATAATGGTTTGGCTTCCTCAAGTAAATGAAAAACCTTTTGCTGTTCTTTCGGCTGATCCTTTAATCATTTCTGTTGCTAAGGTAGGAGATTTTACTAGAAGAATTCATCAATTAAAAAAAAACGATAAAATAACATTTCGTGGACCTTATGGTTCAAGCTTTACTTCTAAAGGGGAAAAAATGTTGTTGGTTGGAGGAGGATATGGGGTTTTTCCTTTATATTTTTTAGCTTCAAGTTTGGTTGCTTTTAAACGCAAAAATATTATTGTTATTATAGGGGCCCGAACAAAATCTGATTTATCTTTTGTTGCTCAGTTTAAAAAACTTGGTTGTCAAGTTAAAGTCTCAACAGATGATGGTTCATTAGGTTTTAAAGGTTTTTCTACCCAATTAGCAGGAAAAATATTAAATAAAGTAAAAATTGATAGTCTTTATACTTGTGGTCCGGAAATAATGATGAGGAAAATGGCTTTAATGGCTAAAGAAAAAAAGATTTTTTGCCAAATCAGTATGGAAAGGTATTTTAAATGTGGTGGAATTGGTTTATGTGGAGAGTGCAGTTTTGAGGGAATGTTGGTTTGCAAACAAGGACCAGTTTTTTCAGGAAAAGTTTTATTAAAAAATATAAAACAATAAATAATTTATGAAAAAGAAACTATTTGTTATTCATTTTGATATTGATGAGAATTTAAAAAAATACTTTAAAGGGAATTTTTTTTCTTATTCAGTTACTTCTTTAACAATTAATAGAGTAAAAGATAAAGAAAGAGTTGAGACAATCTCAATCAAATCTCAGTCAAAAATAGATAAAACAGTTTTAAATAATCTTCCAAAATTAAAATGTATCCTGACTAGAACGGTTGGCACAGATCATATTGATCTTAATCAATGTAAAAAAAGGGATATTGCTGTTTATCATATTCCAGATTATGGTTCTTATAATATTGCTGATCATGCTTTTGGGCTTCTTTTAGCTGGTGCAAGACAAATCATTAAAGCCAATTCTTTTGTTCACCAAGGAAAATTTTACTATCAGCCATTTTTAGGGACAGCTTTAAAAGGAAAAGTTTTAGGGGTGGTGGGAACCGGGAAAATTGGTTTAGAAATGATTAAAAGAGCAAAAAGTTTTGGATTAAAAATTATTGCTTATGATGTTTTTAAAAATGATCAGGCAAGCAAAGAGCTAGAATTTACTTATCAGCCATTAAACAATTTACTTAAAAAATCAGATATTATTTCTTTTCATGTTCCTCTTCTGGATTCAACTTATCATTTAATTTCTAAAAAAGAAATTAATTTAATGAAACAAGGAGCAATTTTAATTAATACGGCTAGGGGAGAGATTATAAATACAAAAAGTCTTATTGAAAATATTAAAAAATTTAAAGCGGTTTGTTTAGATGTTCTTGAGGATGAAGAGTCTTTTTCTAGAAAGAATCCTTTGTTGAAATTTGATAATGTAATTATTACTCCCCATATTGGTTTTTATACTGATGATTCAATAAAAAAAATTGTTCGAGAAACTGAAATGAACATTAAAAGGTTTTTAAAAAAATCAAGAGTAAATAGAGTTGTTTAAATTAAATGATACTATTGACATTCGTTACTAAGTTGGAAACATTTTCTTCTGACCAGGTGGGTAAGGAAGCTACCCAGACTCCAGATTCAAGTTGATGAATTTGGGTTCCATCTTTTGGACTGATTGATCCTCGAGTAAAAGCACGAAGATCTTCAGGATAATGTCCAAAGCCAACAAGAATAATTTTCTTTAAATTTT
>CAYTFR010000010.1:16396-18868 GCA_964437175.1 uncultured Gammaproteobacteria bacterium
AAGTCTTTTTTTAAATAACAGCACCCTTTTTAATGATTATTTTTTTAGATAAAGACAGGCCTTTTTTAATGGCTTTTTCAATCGAGTTTGTTTTAATTAGACTTAAACAAAAACCTAAAGCAAAACAATCACCCGCTCCAGTGGGATCAATAGTTTTTTTTACTTTAGGGGCTGAAAAGATAATTTTTTCTCCAGTTTGTTTATAAACGATTCCTCCTTTTTTTCCTTGAGTGACGACTACAAGTTCTACTTTGTATTTAAAGGGATCTGTTTTTAAAATATAAGAAGATTCTTCTTGATTGCAAAAAATTATTTTTGTTTTATTTAATATCTTTTTTTGGAAAAAACTTTTTTTATTGACAATTTGAGGTCCAGGGATATAAATAAGATTCTTGGTTAAGGTTTTTTGATAAATTTTTTTTATTAAGGTTGGGTGGCAGTTAGCTAAAAAAATAAGTTTAAAAGAAGATAATTTTCTTGATCGGATATTTATTTTTTTTAAGTAATGATTAGCTCCATTATCTGACCAGATTCTTTTTGAGCCTAACGAAAAAGGATTAATTATTTTGCAGGTTGGGTTTTTAAGCGCTTCAAAATTTGAGAAAGAAAGATTAATTTTATTTTTTAAAAGTTTTTTTCTATAATATTGTCCGTATTTATCTTTTCCAATAACTGTTATTAGATAAGATTTAACTTTTTCTTTGGTTGCATTAATGCTCATTGCTCCAGCTGCTCCTCCTAAAAAAAACTGATTGTTGATAATATCTATAGTTGCATAGCCGGCAAAAAGGATTTTAGTCATTGAAATTAATTGTAATTGTCTTTATTATATAAAAGAAATAATTTTATGACATTTCAAAAAAAACTGGATAATATTATTCAAAAAAATAATTCTTTAGTCTCTGTTGGTCTTGACTCAGATTTATCTAAGATTCCTGTTCATTTAACAAAACAGCTAAACTCAATTTTTTCTTTTAATAAAGAAATCATTAAAATCACTTCTGATTTAGTTTGTTCATATAAGATAAATACGGCCTTTTATGAAGCAGAAGGGGTTTGGGGGATAGAACAATTAAAAATGACCTGTGATTATTTAAAAACAAATTTTCCCCAAATTCCGATTATTATTGATGCTAAACGGGGCGATATTGGCAATACAAATTTAGGTTATATAAATTTTATTTTTAATTGTCTTAAGGCTGATGGTTTAACTTTACACCCCTATTTGGGAAAAGAAGCTTTAAATCCTTTTCTAAAGCTTAAAGATAAAGGATTTTTTATTTTATGCAAGACCTCAAATCCTGGCTCTTCTGAATTTCAAAATCTATTGGTTAGTAAAAAACAATCTTGTAATGATTGTCAAAAGAGTATTCGGTTTTATAAGTTTGTTGCCAAAAAGGTAGTTGAAGAATGGAATTATAATAATAACTGTATGTTAGTGGTTGGAGCGACTTATTCTAAAGAATTGGCAGAAGTTAGAAAGATAGTTGGTCAAATGACTTTGCTTGTACCAGGAATTGGTTATCAAGGGGGAGATATTAAAAAAACAGTTAAAGCTGGTTTGAACTTAAAAAAGAAAGGGATGATTATAAACTCATCAAGAAAAATAATTTTTGCTGGAAAAGGAAAGGATTTTGCTCAAAAAGCAAGAGAGAGGACAAAAAAATTAAGGGATGAGATTAATCTAAATAGTTGAGAGGAGATAAATGAGAAATGAAATTTATAAATTTAAAGAGAAAAATATTTAAAATAATAATAAATCGTCAATATTTTTTAAATAAAGTTAATAGGTTAATTATTATAAATTACAAAAAATATGAAAAAATATCAAACAAATAATGTAATTGATCTTCTCAAGAAAGTTAAAGCAATTATTACTGATAGTCATTTTGTTTATACATCAGGTTATCATGGATCAGTTTACATTAATAAAGACGCAATTTATCCATACACAAAAAAAGCTTCTTTAATTGGCAAAATGATGGCTGATAAATATAAAGATAAAAAGATTGATGTTGTTGCTGGGCCAGCTTTGGGTGGGATTGTTCTTTCTCAATGGACTGCTTATCATATTTCCAAGATTAATAAAAAAAATGTTTTGGGTATTTATACTGAAAAAGATCCAGATAAAAACCAGCTTTTTAAAAGAGGTTATGACAAGTTAATAAAAGAAAAAAAAGTTTTGGTAGTTGAAGATTTGACAACAACTGGTGGGTCAGTTCGGAAAGTGGTTGATAGTGTTGAAAATGCTGGGGGTGATGTTGTTGGGGTTTGTGTAATGGTTAATCGGGATCCCAAAAAAGTAAATTCAGCTATTGTTGGAGCTCCATTTACTTGTTTGGGGATTTTAAAAGCAAAAGCTTATAAAGAAAAGAATTGTCCTTTATGCAGAAAAAACATACCAATAAATATTAGTATTGGCCATGGAAAACAATTTTTAGATAAAAGGTAAAGCTGATGTTTATAGGGTTA
>CAYTFR010000011.1:0-18692 GCA_964437175.1 uncultured Gammaproteobacteria bacterium
TAAGCCAATATAAACCAAATCCAATAAGAAAATAAATTAACTGATTTTTAAATAATGATTGATTAATTCCAAAAAGATTAAAAATACTAAAAAAAGAAAGAAAAACTGTAGGTAATAAAAAGATCATTATTTTTCAATAGAAACAGAATTGCCAAAACTAATCTTCTCAGTTAAAACAATTTCTTTAAACATATCTGTATAATCTTTAAACTTTTCAGGAACAGTTAGCTTTATTTTTTCATCAGGCTTCATTCCCAACTCTTTTCTTTTAAACTGAATCTTTCTAATCAACTCTCTTAACTCTCCTTCAATCTTTAACTCTTTAGTAAGATGAGTATCATAAACAATAGATATTTTTTCTCCTGAAGGTTTTTCTCTTATATCTATATGTTTTATATTTAACTCCTCTTTTATTAAAAACAAATAATCTTTAAGATAAGATGAATGAAGAAATTTATCATTAATTACTATCTCAGCTTTAGCCAAAGGCTGACGAACCTTGATTTTTAACTCTTTTCTTACTCTATGACCAACCTCAACAATTCTCCTTACTAACTCCATATCTTTAATTAACTTGTTATCAAAAGGCAAACTCAACTCTGTTGGCCATTGAGACAGATGAACTGATTCTTTTCCTGTTAAATTAACATAGATTTCTTCAGTTATAAAAGGCAAAAAAGGAGATAAAACAATTGAAAGATTGGTTAAGATATAGTAAAGAGTTCTGTAAAAATCCTTTTTATCATCCTGATTTTTAGAATGAACCCAAACTCTTTTTCTACTTCTTCTTAAAAACCAAGTTGATAGATCTTCAACAAATTTTTCAATTTCCAAAGCACTGCTTTGAATATCATAGTCTTTTAACTTTGTCTTAACATAAGAAGAAACCCAGTTAAAACGTTGAAGAATCCAAGTATCCAAGACATTTTTAAGATCATTACTTTTAAATTTTAAGTCTTCCTTTTTAAGTTTATCTAAACAAGTATACTCAATAAAAAAACGATAGATATTCCATAATCTCAAATAAAACTGACGTCTAACCTCATCAGCCCTCTTATATCCAAAAAGCAAATTATCAGTTGGATTTTGACGGCAATACATCCATCTCATCACATCAACACCAATCTTATCAGCCCCTTCATTAAATTCAATCGAGTTTCCCCAACTTTTATGCATTGGACGACCATCTTCTGCCAACAATGTTGCAAACCCTAGAACTGTTTTATATGAGTTAGAATTTTCCAAAACAGTTGTCATTACAATTAAAGAATAAAACCAGTTTTTGAACTGACCAGGAAAAGACTCAGTAATAAAATCAAAAGGAAACCACTTTTTAAAATATTTTTTATCAGTTAAATAACTAACCTTTTTTGTTTTTGAATCAACTAGAGTAGAAAAAGAAACTATTCCTGCATCAAGCCAAGGATTACCTACATCTAAAACTCTTTCAGCCAGACCATTACACTTAGAGCACTTTATTTTCACTTGATCAATATATGGTTTATGAGGAGATTTTCCTTTAAATTCATCCCATCCTTCAACGGCTTTGTTTTTCAACTCTTCATAACTACCAACAACTCTAAAATGGCCACATTTATTACATTCCCATATCGGTAATGCCAGTCCCCAATAACGATTTTTTTTACTAATTAACCAATCATCCATATGGTTTAACCAATCAAGCTCTCTATCCAAACCAAACTTTGGAACCCATCTTATTTTTTTAGTCACTTCAATCATTCTTTCTCTTAATGTTTTATTGTTATTTGTCTTTTGATTTTTAGCTTTTGATTTTGATGGTTTGTCCATCGCAATATACCATTCATCAGCCACTTTCCAAACTAATTCTGCTTTACAACGCCAACAAACAGGATAACGATGTTTATATTTTTGAGTTCTAAAATAATATTTATTGTTTTCTTTTAATCGAAGATCTTTTAAGATTATCTCTGGATGCTCTTTAGCATTTTTATTGGAAAATTCTCCTAATCCATCAAAATAATAAGCATTATCTTTAATAACTTCAATTAGTGGCAAATTTTCCTTTTTACCAAGTTTAAAATCCTCTTGACCAGCTCCAGGAGCAACATGAAGCAAACCTGTTCCTTCTTTGGCAACAACAATTTCTGATCCATCAACAACTGAATGAAAGGTCTTTGGATTTTCTTTTTCTGCTTTTTTAACTCGAGGCAAATCATCATAAGGCCCTTGATATTTTAAACCGATTAAATCTTGACCTGAAATTTCTTTATCAGGTTTAAATTTATGTAACTCTGCCTTAGTAAAAACATACTCTTCCAAACTAATCTCTTTATTGTTCTCTATTCTTTTAGGACAATTACCATTTTCATCTTTACTTAAAATAATTAAGTTCTCCTTAGTTTCCAAATTCTTCCAAAGTTTGTATTTAAATTTTTTATTGACTCCAACAGCAACATTAGCCGGAACTGTCCAGGGCGTTGTTGTCCAAACAAGAAGACTAAAATTACGATCTTTAACTGGAAGTTTAAAAAATACTGATTTATGAGTGATTTCTTTATAATCTTCGGTCAACATCTCATGTTGAGAAATTGCTGTTTCACAGCGAGGACACCAAGGAACTGAATCATGACCTTTATAAATCCATCCATTCTCATAACACTTTTTCAAAAAATACCAGATCATATAATTATTTTCATTGCTCATTGTGTAATAAGAGTTTTCCCAATCCATAAAATAACCCAATCGTTTTGATTGTTCTGTCTGAATATTAGAAAAATTTCTGACTCTTTTTTTACATAAATCAACAAACTTAGCAACAGAAGCTTTTTCATCACCTTGAACAATATTCTCAATATCTTTTTTATTCTTAAATCCCAATTCTTTCTCTACTTCAACCTCGACCCATAAGCCTTGGCAATCAAATCCACTTTGGAATCTTTGCTTATAACCTAAAAGATTAAAAAATTTCTGCCATAAATCTTTATAGGTTCTTCCCCAAGCATGATGAACTCCCATTGGATTATTAGCTGTAATTGGTCCATCTAAAAATCTAAAGTTTTTATTTGAAGAATTGTTTTTTTGAAGGTATTTTTTTATTGTTCCTTTTTCAGACCAATCTTTCAACCACTTCTTTTCCATTTCCGGAAAATCTTGTTTTAATCTGACTTTTTTAAACATGTTAGAAATTATAATAGAATAAAGAAGATTTAACAATACCTAATGCTTCAAAATACATATAATAATATGTAAATAATTTAATTCCATAAACCTTATTTAGGTTTATATAGATATGGGAGTCTTTAATAAAATGCTCTTCTATTTTAGGAAAAATCCATCCATCTTTTTGCTGAATAGACTGAATAAAAGAACTTACCTTTTTTTTCTTAAAAAAGCAGGAACGTCAAACTCTGAAGTTTCTTCCAGAAGCTTTTCATCATCAAGTTCAATATCTTCTGAAGATGTTATTAACTCTTTTTTTCGATCCTCATTTTTTTTCAGTTTCTCTTCCTTTTTCTCTATGGTTTCTTCATCAATCTCTTTTTTAAAGTTAAACAGTTTTAATCTTCCTTCATCAAATTTTGTAGCAATTAAAGTTACTTTAATCTGATCAAGCATATTATCGTCTATGACCGCTCCAAAAATAATATCAGCATTAGTATCAACTGCTTTAGCAATAACTGTTGCTGCCTCATCAATTTCACTCATTGTTAAATCTGGTCCGCCAACAACATTAAATAACACTCCTTTAGCTCCATCAATTGAGACATCAATTAATGGAGAAGATATGGCTTGTTTAATTGCGGTTATGGCTCTTTTTTCTCCACTTCCAACTCCTATGCCCATTAAAGCTGTCCCAGCATTACTCATAATTGTTTTTACATCGGCAAAATCAACATTAACCAATCCAGGAATTGTAATTAGCTCAGCAATTCCTTTTACTCCTTGATGAAGAACCTCATCTATTTTACTAAATGCTTCTAAAATCGGCGTTTTTTTATCTATTACCTGTAATATCCGTTGGTTTGGAACCGTAATTAAAGTATCAACATTCTCATTTAACTGCTGAACTCCTTCTTCTGCCACCTGCATTCTCTTTGTTCCTTCAAAATCAAATGGTTTTGTAACCACCGCAACAGTTAGAGCTTCTGTTTCTCGAGCTACTTCAGCCACTATTGGAGCGGCTCCTGTACCAGTCCCCCCCCCTAAACCACAGGTAATAAATATCATATCAGCATCAGACATTTCTTCTTTAATTTTATCTCTTGACTCTTCCGCTGCTTGACGACCAATATCAGGGTTGCCTCCTGATCCTAATCCCTTCGTCATATTATCACCAATTTGAACTTTAATGGTTGCTTTATTGTTCAATAAAGCTTGAGCATCAGTATTGACCGCAATAAACTCAACACCAGAAATTCCACCTTCAGTAATCATTGAAGAAATAGCATTTCCTCCTCCTCCTCCAACACCAATTACAAAAATCTTAGCTGGCTGTCCGGCTTTAGGTTTAATTAACATATGATTTATTTAAAAAACAAACTCCAATTAAATACACATTACCCTAATTAGGGTATAAACTGCTTAAAAAACTCTTTCATCTTAACCATAGAGTTTGATAAAGACAAATTTTGCAATACACGATTAAAGTCTTTAACTTTAAATCCCGAATCCATTATATGGTCTCTTCCATATAAAATCAACCCAACTGTCGTGGCAAACTTTGGTGACATTACCTCATCAACTAATCCAGTAACTTTACCTGGCTTTCCTAATCTAATAGGCAAACCAACTATTTTTTTACCCATCTCAATCATACCGGCTGTTTCAGAACCACCTCCAGTAATAACCACTCCTGATGGAACCTTATCAAAAAAACCGCTTTTTTCAATCTCTTTACCAATCAACTTAAATAACTCTTCTAATCTCGGAGCAATAATATCATTAACCAACTTTTTTGAAGATATATTATCAACATTTTCTGGAATATCAATCTCATTAATATCTAGAGAATCAATTTTTTTAGTTGTTTTTCTTTTATCAAGGATTCCTTTTTCTTTTTGAAAAAAACTACTTAAAAATAGTTTAACTTTTTCTGCTGAACTAAGAGATACTCTTAAACCAACAGCAATATCATTAGTTACATGTTTTGCCCCAACAGGGATAGAGCTTGAATAAGCTAAAGCTCCTTCAACATATAATGAGAGATCACTTTTACCTCCACCAATATCAACAACCACTACTCCCAACTCTTTTTCTGTTTCTGTTAAAACTGATTCTGCTGCTGCTAAACCAGAGAAGACAAATCCAAGATTATCAATTCCCAAATCAGAAAGACAGCGATCAATATTTTTCAAACTGGTCGAAGAAGCAGTAATAATATGGGTCTTTACTTCCAAACGAACCCCATTCATACCAACAGGGTTTTTTATTCCCGGCTGACCATTAACAATATATTCACGAGGCGAAATCTCAATTATCTGCTTTGTACTTGAAAGTGAAATCGCCCTGGCCGCTTCAATTACTCTTTCTACATCCTCTTTATTAATCTCTCCTTCAGGATTAGCAACTGCCACCACCCCATGAGAATTTAATGAAGAGATATGAGGGCCACCAACAGAAACAAAAGATTGATTGATCTTATGCCCAGCCATTCTCTCAGCTTTTTCAACACACTCTTCTAAAGCAATCGTTACCTTATCAATATCAACAATTAATCCTTTTCTTACTCCTTTAGAAGCAACACTATTAACACCAATCACTCTTAAATCATCATTATCTTTTGATAACAAAGAAACAACTGTTGAAATCTTTGAACTACCAATATCAATACCACAAACCAAATCATCTGTCATAATATAATTTAAAATTTAACCACTGGTTTATTAAACCTTAAATCAAGAGATTTAAATTTTTTCCCTTGAATCAAAAACTGCTTAACAATTGTTCTCAACTCATATTCTTGTTTATCAAGATTCTTTTTTGTTGAAAAAACAACTTTTTGATTAACTAAATTAAATCCTATCATATTATTACCACTAATATCAATACTAACAATTTTTAATCCTAGATTTTCAGATGCTTTTAAAAACTTTAAAGCTCCTTGAAGATCTTTATATTCAAGCCTATCACCAGTATTAAAGTAATAATAGCTTAAAAGCTGGTAAAAATTAATAATTGGCAGGTTTGATTCTGTCTTTCTTTTTTTCTCAATAATTCTTCCATCTTCAGTTAAAATAAAAAATCCATTACTGACTTTTAAAACAACAAAGGGTCTATATAACTCAATTGTTATTTTTAATTTATCAGGATAGATTTTTTTTACTTCGGCTGACTTAATATCAGGATTATTATCAACTATTTTTTGTTCAATATCTGTGGCTGATAAAACTAATAAATTCTCACCTTTAAATCCTTTAATCCCCAAAGGTAACCAATTATTAGATAATTTATTAATCTCTATTGTTTTTATCTTAAAAAATTGATTTGTTACAAAAAAAATAAAGAATAACAACAACCCTATAACAACTAAATAAAGAATGTAATTAAATTTACGTAGATACTTATTTTTAGTTTTTAAAGATTTCTTTAATAATAATTTCACTGGCATCTTTTTTATAAAATTTATATAGGTTTTTAAAATTTTCTCTATATCTTTGAATGTTTTGAGATACTTTCTCTATTAATTTTAATAAATTACTGCTTCTATCAAACTGACTAAATATTTCTCCCACACCTGCTTTCTCAAATATTTGTGATTGATACTGCTGTTCTTTATAAGCTGACCAAGGTAAAGGAATAAAGATAGCTGGCTTTCCAAGAGCAATCAACTCAAAAAAAGTGTTAGCTCCTGCCCGACCGACAACAATATCAGCCAAATTATAAACATAACCTATCTCATCTTCTAAATAATGTTTTTTTATTAAATATTTTTGTCTTAATCTTGATGGAAAACTTCCTTTTAAAGCAACTAATCTTTTATAATCATTAAATTCCTTAACATTCCCTGTTTGATGAATAATTATAAATTTTTCTAATAATTTTTTACATATTTTTTCAATATGAACATTGATACTGTGCGAACCTAAAGAACCACCAGTAACATATATTACCTGGCTATTTTTTTTAATCTCAAAAGGTTTTTTAATTGTTTTTAAAACACCAGTTCGAATAGGATTTCCTGTTATTATTGTTTTTTTAGGAGAAAAATTTTTTTTAGCTTCATTAAAAGATAAAAATATCTTTTTAGAGACCAGTCCAATAATTCTATTGGCCAGACCTGGTTTTATTGTTTGTTCTTGAATATAAACAGGAATCTTAAACACAACTCCCCAGAAACTTATTGGTAAAGCAATATATCCTCCAAATGAAAGAATAATACTTGGATTCTCATCTCTAATAATTTTAAATCCCTGCCAAAACCCTAAAGGGATTTTCAAAATATTCCTTAATGTTCTAAACGATACTATTCTAGTTAATCTTCCTGCCTGCAACGAATAAAATCTAAGATTCTTTTTAATTACTTCTTTGTACTCCAATGAAACTGTCTTCTCATTATCTAAAGCATATTTTCTTCCTACATAAACAATTGCAATATTTTTATACTCTTTACTTTGTTGAATCTTCTCAACAATAGACAAAGCTGGTGTTACATGACCACCTGTAATTAAAATTTTCATAATCATATTTTATACTACTCTTCTTTGATTATACAAATTTATATTTCCACCATTAGCATTTGCCCTTATCCGAAGTTTTATATTTACAGATGAAGAAACTAAAGTTATCACCTTGCTTTTTTACCAACATTAATCAAAATCCCCATTAAAGCAAAAGAGATCAAAATACTTGAACCACCATAAGAAATAAAAGGTAAAGGAACACCAGTCAAAGGCATTAAATTAACCATCCCAGCTAAATTAATAATAAACTGAAGTCCAAAAAAAGCCAAACACCCTCCAGACAACAACTGACCAAACCGATCAGAAGACTTAACTGCTACCTGATACATTTTATAAATAAGATAACCATAAACAAGCAATAATATTGTTGAACCAAAAAATCCTAATTCCTCACCAATAATAGCAAATATAGAATCCGTATGAGCCTCTGGCAAGAAAAGATATTTTTGCCGTGAACCTCCAAAACCACCTCCAAACCAGCCTCCATTAGATAAAGAAATTAAGATCTGACTAATATGGTAAGTAATTCCTAATGGATCAAGATCAGGATTAAAAAAAGCCATTAATCTTTTAAACCGATATGGAGAAATTTTAATCAAACCAACAAAACCAACAAAAGATAAAGGTAATAAAAATAATAAATAAGACAGATCAATTCCAGCCAAAAAATAAATAACAATACTCAAACTAAAAACAATAACCGCTGTTCCCATATCAGGCTGAAGAATAATAAGAAGAATTAATATTCCCAAAAGAGCCAAAAAGGAAAAAAAACGTTTTCTTTCCCGTTTCATAAACCAAGACGACAAATAAACAATTATGCTGAACTTAGCTATCTCTGTTGGTTGAACATTTATTAATCCAAAATCTATCCATCGCCGAGCTCCGCCGACCTTAGAACCTATTCCAGGAATTAAAACCAAAATAAGAAGAGTTATTGTTAAAAAAATCAACAAAAATGAAAAATAATAGAGCTTATGATAATCAAAGATTGAGAAAAAAAACATTATTCCAATCCCAACAACCAACCAGATAAACTGAAGTTTAAAAAAATGAAAACTATCTCCATATTTACTAAAACTAAGAACCGAAGAAGCTTCAAAAACAAAAAACAAACCTATTATTGATAAAAAAATAGGTAAAAGATAAAGTGTGAAAATTAGTCTTTTTTTTTTAGCCATAAAAATGATCTCAATCAATTCCTAACTTTATAAGTTATCTCCTTTACCTTCAATAATCAAGTTTTTTATAATCCTATTAAACTCATCTCCTCGATGAAACTCATTTTTAAACATTGAGAAAGAAGTTGCTGATGGAGAAAAAAGGACAACAACTGGCTGATTATCTTTTCTTAACTGTTTAGCTATTTGATAAGCTTTTTTGATTGCTTTATCTAAATGATCATAAACTAAAGTTATTTTTTCTTGGTATCGGTTAGTTAAAGATCTATAAATCTCTTTAGTAAATCTCCCTTTTAAAAGAACAATTTTTTCAACTTTATTTAATTTTTCTATTAAATTTTGAAAAGGTAAATTTTTACTATCTCCTCCTAAAATCATAACAATTCTATTAGAAGAAAATGCCTCAATTGCTTTTTCAGCCGCAATCGGTGTAGTTGAAGTTGTGTCATTAATAAATATTATTCCTTTATAATCGGCAACTACTTCTTGACGATAAGGCAGTCCTTTAAAATTAGCCATTGTTTTATTAATTATTTTCTTATCTAATTTTAATATCTTAGCTAATTGATATCCTGCTCCTACATTTTCTCGATTATGATCTCCTGAAAGATATTTCAGCTCTTCGACAAAATCATTTTTTGTAAAATAAAGACACTGTTGGTTTTTAATTTCATTTTTTACTTTTTCTTTTAATTTCTTATTAAGAATAAAAATATCTCCTTGTTTCTGATATTTAAAAATAGCCTTTTTATCCTGCCAGTATTCTTTAAGTGACAAATAATAATTTAGATGATCTGGAAAAAAATTAGTCAAGACAGCAATATGAGGACTAATCTTTTTTCGATCAAAACCTGATAATTGCCATGATGAAAGTTCCAAAACAATCCAATCACTTTTTAAGGCAGAATCAAGATTACTAAGAGCTGAAGTATGAGGAATATTACCTCCTAAAAACACCTTATAACCACTATTTTTCAAGAGTTGACAAATAATCATTGTCGTTGTTGATTTACCTCTTGTTCCAGTGACTCCAATGACTTTTTTTCTTGGGACAAGATCCATAAAAAAAGACATTTCCATCTCAACCGGAATATTGCGTTTCAAGGCTTGTTTAATCTCTAAAAGATTCCAAGAAACAGAAGGTCCTTTAAATATATAATCAGCTTTAATAAAATCTTCTACTCTATGTTCACCTAATCTATAAGTTATTGATAAACCTTTTAATTTATCTAAAGACGGTTTTAACTCTTTTTTGTTTTTTTTATCAGTGACAATTACCTTTCCTCCTAAACTCAAAAAAAACCTAATCAATCCTACACCACCGCCTTGTAATCCTAGACCAACTATTAATATTTTTTTATTTTGAAATTTTTTCTTAAGTTGATTTAACATAAAATTTTTTCAAACTCTTTTCAGTCTTTTCTATTCTTAATCATTCATAAAAAAGCAATCATCAATCCTAAAATAGCAAAAGTTATTGACATTAACCATAACCTCATTACTATTTTAGGCTCTTCCCAACCTCGTAATTGAAGCCATAAATGAAACGGAGCAACTGAAAAGATCTTTTTTTTACGATATTTTTTTGAAAGCAACTGAACAAGTGAAGTAATAATTTCAAGCATAAATACCCCCCCAATAATCGGCAAAGCTAATGCTTTCCCTAAAATTAATCCAATAACTGCAAAAGTTGCTCCAAATGATAAAGATCCAACATCACCTAAAAAAATACGGGCCGGATAAATATTAAAATATAAAAAAGCAATTAATCCTCCCAACCAAACAGCAATAAATAAAGAGGTTGGGACATCTAAAATTGACCTTGAAACAACCCAAAAACTAGCTAAAACAATCATCAAAACTCCATTGGCTAAACCATCTAAACCATCAGTAATATTAACAGCATTAGAAAAAGCAACAATAACAAAAGCGGAAAATAAAACATAAAAATACGATAAATCAAAAACACCCAAAAAAGGAACATGAATAATACTAATCTTTAATCCTTCATAAAGCCAAAAAGAAGGAATTAAAGCTAAAATTATCTCAATAATTAACTTATGTCTTAATCTCAAACCAAAAAACTGTTTTTTACTCCAGGTGAAAATTTTATTTAAATCATCGTAAATTCCTAAGAATGAAAAAGAAATAAAAGTAAAAAGAATTATCTTAATCTCTGAAAACATTGAAGGATAATTTGAAACAATAGGCTTTTTAAAGATAAAAAATAAGGCAAGAAAACTAATGAACAAAAATGTTGTTACAGCAACAATTAATATTCCGCCACCAACAGGGGTTCCCTTTTTATGATGATGAAATCGATCAAATATTGGAGTTGGTTTTTCAAAAGCATCTTTTGTTTTTTGATCTGCTCGTTGAAGTTTGTTTTTATATAAAAAATCAATAAAAGGAACTATTAATCCAAAGTGAATAATTATTGATATTAAAACAATAAATAAATATATAGACATAAAATCAACTTAATTTAAAACAATCCTATTATTTTGGGAATAAAAATAATCCAAGCAATTATAAAAGCTCCTATAGCATATATAAGCATTGCTCCAGCAGCAATATCTTTTGCTAAACCAATATCTTTTCTCCATTTTTTATCTATAGCATCAGTTGTCTGTTCAATGGAAGTATTAATTGTTTCTATTGTTAAACCAACAAAAATTAAAACTGTAAGAATCAAGAATTCATTATCTGAGACTTTTAATATAACTGCGACTAATAAACTAATAAAAGACAAAAAAAAATGAATCTTATAATTGGGTTGAGTTTTAAAAGCCCAAATTATTCCTCGAAAGGCATTTTTAAATGATACGGTGTGTTTTTTCATTTTTTTAATCATAAACTATTTTTTTTCATTTCCGAGACAGGTCAAAAGGGTAACACCACTTCACTACTCCCTTTTGTTTTAGCGGACTTCCAATCCGAAATCTAATTTTAACTTCTAACTTTTACAAATTATACCTTTTTAATCTCTCCACCTAAAATAGATATTTTTTTATCAAAATCTTCATAACCTCTTTCCAAAATAGAAACTCCATTAATAATCGACTCACCTTTAGCTATTAAACCAGCTATAGCTAAAGTTGCTCCTGCTCTAAGATCACTTACTGTCAACACTCCATTATGAAAAGTTGTTGGACCATAAATTTCTATTATCTGTCTGTACTGTCTATCTTTATGATAATTAAAATAATAATATTTTTCAGGATTTTCTAAATGATTATCAACATATTTAATCTTTGCTCCTAATTTTTTCAATTCGTCAGCATATCCAAATCTATCTTCAAAAACTCTTTCATGAATAAAAGACTTTCCTTTAGCCTGAGTCATTAAAACCGCCCATGGTGATTGCCAATCAGTCATAAAACCAGGATAAATATCTGTTTCAACATCAATTGCTTTTAATTCTCGAACATAAAAAAATCGAATCGAATCCTCAGCAGTTTTCTCAACTCCTCCACCAGCAACCTTTACTTTATCAAGAAAAACCTTTATTAAATCTGGCTTAATCCCTTTTACCTCAATATCTCCTTTTGAAGCAATACCCAAAACTCCATAAGTAACCGCTTCATTGCGATCACCAACAATTAAAAAACTATCTTTTGCCTCCAGTTTTCTAACTCCTTTTACCAAAATATCAGTTTTATTCCTCTGGATATCAGCTCCAGCTTGATTTAAAAACTTAATTAACTCATCAATCTCTGGTTCTAAAGCAGTATTCTTTATTAAGACTTTTCCCTTTGAAAAAACAGAGAGAATTATTAAAGTCTCTGTCCCAGTATGGGATGATTTTGTAAAAGAATACTCTCCTTTTGGAGGAGCTTTCATTTTAAGATGATAATAACCACTTTTAGAATCATACTCAACATTAATCCCTAAACTTTCCATCCCTTTGATTATTCGATCAATCGGCCGAGCTCCTATCCGACACCCTCCAGGATTTGGAACATATGCTTCACCAAACTTATACAATAAAGGAACAGCCATCATAAAAGAAACTCTAATTTTAGAGGCATATAAAAAATCCACTTTGTTTGTATTTATCCCTGAACCATCTATCTCTACTGTATTTTTTCCAATAAAATTTGCCTTACCACCTAAGTTCTGAATTAAACCTAGAAGTTCAAAAACATCCTTTATTCGAGGAACATTTCTTAAAATCACTTTATTACTCATCATTAATGAAGCAATAATTGCTTTTAAAGATACATTTTTGGCTCCAGATACAGAGACCACACCTTTAAGTGTGTTTCCTCCATGAATAATATAAGCATCTTCCATAAAATAGTTTAAAATAGAACCTCATAGGCTAACGTCTTTAGTCCTTCCTAATATCCAAACAGAACATTTCATACTGTTCTTTACTCTGATACAAAATAAATTTATATAACCACCACTTCTTCTTCTAAATCAACATTAAATCGTTCTTTAACTGTTTTTTTTATCATATTAATCAATCTTAATAGATCCTTAGGCTTTCCTTTAGCCTTATTTATTATAAAATTAGCATGCTTCTCAGAAACCTCAAAATCACCAAGCTTAAATCCTTTTAATCCTGATTTCTCTATTAGATACCCAGCTGATCTTGTCGGCGACTTTATCCTTTTTTTTTCTTTTTCACTAATATTTTTAAAAAAACAGCCACTAGTTTGTTTCCCAAAAGGCTGAGTCTTTTTTCTATACTTTAAGGCTTTATTACTCCGCTGAAAAAGAATATTAGCCTCTATCTTTTTAAATTTAAAAACAGCCTCTAACAATATTTCTTTTGTTTTTTGCAAAATACTATAATCATATCCAAATTTAAAATAATCATTAGAAACTTTTTTTATTTTACCTCGGCTATCAATAAGATTTGCATACTGAAGATTGTCTCCAAAATAAGAAATTGGCTTTGTCCACTTTGAATTCATATAAATTGCTCCACCAACAGTTCCCGGAAGACCTAATTGATACTCCAATCCCTCATATCCAGCTCGAATTGTCTCATTAACTAATTTAGATACAGGATATCCTGAAGAAACCAAAATCTCAATATCTTCATTATCCTCTTTAATAATTTCTTTTTTTATGTAGCTATTTTTAACAACTAAATAATTATCAATAGGATTAGTAATGACTATATTCGAACCTCCACCAATAATCAAAAGAGGTAGATTTAAAGATAAAGAAGCTTTTTTTACTTTAATCCAATCAGCAACTGATTGAGCCTCAAAATAAAAAACAGCCTTTGTAGCTACTCTTAAACTCAAAAAAGAAGAAAGATCAATCTTGGTTTTTAGTCTTTTTTTTCCTAAAAACTTTTCAATAGCTGATTTTTCAATCATAAACTAATTTCAATTTATTTTAACAGATTTTGCTTGTTTTTGTTCTGGCAGAATTTATTCTGCCCTATAATTCCAACTTTTGACTCGCATAAATTATATCATCTCTCAGCTTATAAACATCACCAGCACCCATGGTAAAGATAACATCTCCTGCTTTAATTATTGTCGTTAATTTTTTTAATAATTGATCTTTACTCTTAAAAGCCAAAACATTATTCTGTCCCTGTTTTTTTGCTAATTCTTCTAAAGAGTTTGATGAAACATTAAATTTATCTGAATTTTCTCTGGCTGAAGCAAAAATCGGTAAAATTAAAGAAAAATCAGCTTTAGCTAATGAAACTGAAAAATCTTTTTTTAAAGCTTGGGTTCGAGAGTATGTATGAGGCTGGAATACTACTATAATCCTTTTCTTAGGAAATCTTGCTCGAGCCGCATCTATAGTCGCACTAATCTCTTCAGGATGATGACCATAATCATCAAATAAATAAATTGTTTTAGAATGATAAATTAACTCAAACCTTCTCTTTGCCCCTTTGAATCCTTTTATAGATCTTTTAATAGAACTAAGGTCATATCCTTGGTCTAATAAAAACAAAATAACCCCAACCGCATTTGAAATATTTTTACGACCAAAAAGTGAAATAGTAAATCTTCCCAATCTCTTCCCTTGAAAAATTAAATTAAAATAGCTGTGTGTTTGATCAAAAGATACCTGGTAAATATACAAATCTGCTCTTTTTGAAAATCCATAACTTAAAACCAAACTCTCTGGCAAATCTTTTACGACTGATCTTAAATTAAGATCATCAAAACAATAATAGATTCTTGATTTCTTCTTTTTATTTAAAACCAGTTTTGAAAAAAATTTATAAAATACTTTTTTAGTTTCTTTAATTGATTGAAAAACATCAGGATGATCAAAATCAATATTAGTCGCAATAATATAATCTGGATCAAGAAACATAAACTTAGACATTTTATTAACTGGAGGATTAACCCCATATTCATCAGCCTCAACAATAAAATATTTTTTACTTTTAAAATCTGCTCCTAAAAAGTCATTAAAACCTGGACTGCCAGTTAAATAAGAAGGGTTCTCTTTAAGTTTAATTAAACTATGGGATAAAAATGACGCTGTGGTTGTCTTTCCATGACAACCAACAACAGCTACTTTTCTTTCAAAATCCTTCATTATCTGAGCAATAATAAAAGGTTGGGATATTATAGGGATTTCCATAAATTTCCCTTGTTTAACCTCGACGTTATTTATTCCTTGATGACCAGCTGAATAAATTATCAGATCAATATCAGAACTAATATTTTGCTTATCAAACCCTTTAACAACCTTAATTCTATTTTCCTTTAATACTTTATCTGTTGGGAATTCCTCTTCAACATCAGATCCTATAACCTGTTTGTTCATTTTCTTCAATAATATTGCCAGCCCGGTCATAGCCACTCCTTTAATTCCAACAATATATATTTTGTTTATTTTTTCTAACATATTCAACAAACCAACTTTATTCTAACCTACAAGGTTAAATAGGGATCAGCCTAAAAAACTAACCATCTGACCACATTTTTCATCCTTTTGTCTTCTATAAGAAAAAAATCTCTTTTCATCACATTGGGTACAAAAAGAGAAAAAATCTATCTGTTTTTTACTTATTCCTATTTCTTGAAGCTGTAAAAAATTTAAAAGACCTAAATTTAGATATTTTTTTCCTTTCTTTACATTAATATTTTTTTCAAAGTAATAATTAAACTCTTTTTTGAATTTTTGATAACGATCTTCCTTAATATGATAACAACAATCATTAATAGATGGACCAATCGCTATCTGTAAAGATTGCTTTTCTGCTCCTCTGGCAACTATTTCTTTAATCATTTTTTGAGCCATTTTCATCAAACTCCCTTTCCAACCTTGATGACTAATTCCAATCACTTTTTTTATCTTATCAACAAAAATTATTGGAACACAATCAGCTGTTTTAATAGTTAAAACGACATCTTTGAGTTTTGTAATCAAACCATCGGCTTTATTAACTCGAATTATTTTTTTATTCTGGAGATGATTAATCTCAATAATATTAGTTCCATGAACCTGTTTGGGAACAATTATATTTTTATAACTACTACTTTGATTATCAAAAAAAGATTTAATGGTTTCAATCTTCCTTCCATCTCCTAACAATCTTGTCCCAAATCCAGAAAAATAATTTTCATCATTTATTTTAGTTGAAAAAAGAAATTTTTTTGTCTTGTCCGAAATTATCATAAATTGTTTTCTCTTTTATTTCACCTCAGAAAAATTTATCTAATAAATCCAAATATCTAAATCCTTGAATCTAACGTGGTTTTTAAATTTTGGATTTCCTTCATCACCGCTTTCTTCTCATTCCATGGCTCTTCAATTTTTCCTCGAGCAAGACTTTTTTCATGGGCTTTCCCAGTTAAAACAATGACATCATTTTGGCCAGCAATGTTTAAAGCTTTTCTAATTGCTTTATCTCTATTAATAATTACTGTATATTTTTTATTCAAGTCTCTTTTAAAACTCCTATCAGAAACAAAATCAAATCCTTTGTTTTTTAATCCTTTAGCTATCTGATCACATATTTTATTAGGATTTTCAGTTCGGTAATCCTCTTCTGTTAAAATAACTAAATCAGAAAAACGACCACTAGACTCTCCCATCTTTAATCTTTTAGTTTTATCTCTTAACCCAGCCGCTCCAAAAACATGAATTAATTTTCCTTTTTTATTAGATATAAATCTCTTTTTAATATAATCCAGTGCTTGATAAATAGCATTAATTGTATGGGCAAAATCTATTATAACTTTAAATTTCCGATCATAGATTGTTTCTAATCGACCAGGTGGCATCTGAAAAGTTTTTAAAGCTTTTATAATCTGTTTGTCATTTAGCCCAATTATTTTACAAGCCACGTAACTAGCTAAATAATTATAATTATTAAATTCAGCTAAATCTTTTTTAAGAATCTTTTTTAAGTTTTGACTGTAATCTGCTTTATTTCTAAACCCATAAGTATAAAACTTTTTATTTTTCTTTTTTAAAATACGTTTTATTTTTTCACAAAAAGGGTCATCAATGTTTATTAAAGATCGCTCTGAATTAATTAATAATTGAGCTTTTACTTCTAAATAATTATCAAGATTCAAAAAGTAATCATAATCATCAACTGATTGAATATGTTCATGACTTATGTTGGTAAGAATTCCCAACCAATAATTTATACCAAAAACTCTATTTTGATCTAAACCATGAGCTGTTGTTTCCAATATAAAATATTGATTTTTTTTTCTAACCGCTAAATTTAAATATTTCTGAATATCTAGGGCACTAGGTGTTGTTGTATGAAGGCCTGTTTGATAAATATGACCGCCTATGTTGGCATAAACACTGGAAACAATTGAAGTCTTAAAACCCGTTGTCTTTAAAACATGATATATTAAAGAAGAAACTGTTGTTTTACCATCAGTTCCAGTTACACCAATTATTTTTAATTTTTTGCTAGGAAAACCATAAATTAACTGACCAATAATCGATTCAAAACCATGTCCAATGTTTTTTATTTTCCTTAATAACTGCATAATGATACGATTCTCTCTATTATTAGAAAACCCATCTGTAAAGACGCGAAAGAATAATTTTCAATACAAAGTTTCACTCCACTGATAAACCCCAAATTTAGAAAAACCACAATTGTAAAAATATAGAACTTCATTTTTCTGGACTAATATTATAATACACTAACAAATCTCGAGTTAATTCAAAAAATATCGGAGCAGCTGTCTCAGAACCCCAAGGCGAAGTTTTAGGCTCTCTTAAAACAACCAAAGCAGTAAAACGAGGTTTTTCTTCAGGAACAAATCCCATAAATGAAGCAATTGTTTTAGAAGGATCATACTTCCCTTTTATTGGAATCTGGGCTGTCCCTGTTTTTCCTCCTATTGTATATCCTTCTGGCACTCGCCAATTCACTACTCCGTTTTCCACCGTAGATACAAGCATTTTCTTTATTATTTTTGAAGTTCTTTTACTAATTACCCGATCAATTAACTGAGGTTTTATAACTGTAAGACTACTCTCACTACGAATTTTTCCAACAACATATGGTTTATATAATCGTCCACCATTAATTATTGCTGTAAACGCTCTTAATATCTGAATAGGAGTAACCGCAATCCCTTGACCAAATGTCACCGTTGCATAATCAATGGGGTGCCATTGACTTTTTCCCCTTAAAACTCCTGTATCCTCGCCTTGAAGATCAATCCCTGTTTTTTCTCCAAACTGATATTTTCCCAGATATTTAATAATATTTTTCCTTCCTAATTGACGACCAATATAAACCATACCAACATTAGAAGATTTTTCTAAGATCCTTGTCATAGTAATCTTCCCCTCATATTTATTATCCCAAGTATTTATTGTATATTCACCAACCTTCACTGGTCCAGTCTCATTATAGATATCACCTGGTTTA
>CAYTFR010000012.1:0-9936 GCA_964437175.1 uncultured Gammaproteobacteria bacterium
GGATGATGGCACACAAAGTGCCACAAAACCCTCTTTACATTCTACCCAAAGCTACTATTAAAAATATCTACGGTTAATTTGGTTACAATAAAACTATACCAAAAATCAAAACATAAAAACAAGTAATATTTCCCAAGATTTGCAATGTCTGGAATTGTAGATACGACCGCTGGAATTTTAGCCGATACCGAATGGCAGGTTTCATTTTCGGCTGGCTACGCCGGAACTAATTTTATTGAGAGTCTTTATAAAATTAAAATAAACCAGAGATTGTTAAATATAAGGTTGTAAAAATCACAAAAATTTAATAGACTTTAATCGTCAGAATCAATTATTTGTAAATTTCTAAAAAGATAGGCGGTGAAAAATATGACAGTACCTATTAAAAAAACGCCAATGTCTGAGATTCATCTAGAAACAATGGAAAAGTTATCTGAAGGCTTTAAAAAGCCAGATTTTAGCTATAACGTACACAGGGAAATTGCAGGATCAATAACAAGAACTATTGTAAATTCAGAAGAACCAGTCGTGAGAGCAAAAGGAGTAGAAATACTTGGGTCTTATGCAAACGGCGATTTTGAATGGGGAAGACCAAGCATTCAAAAGGATATTATAGATACAATAATATCTATTGGAGAAAAGGACAAGGCAATGAACGTAAAAAACACTACATTAACACAGTTATCTTTAATACTCAAAAATCAAGATTCGAACAAAAAACACGCTCAAGTTGTTAAAGGGATAGGTAAGATAGTTGGATCTGTTACAGTTTTGGCAGAAAACTCCCCAGAGGCAGCATATCTTGTACGAGACGGATTATATATACTTATATCTTATGTAAATAACAGTGGCGATTATAGATATGGTAGACCAGAAATCCAGTCTAAGGCAATAGAAACTATAGATTATATAATAGTAATTGCAGACGTAGCGAAGTTTGAAAATCTAAATTCGAAACCGTAAATTTACAATGCTCGGCGAAACTGAGCAAAAATCGCGTGCGCAAAAAATAACGAAAGCGAAGTCGTCGCAAGCGTCCGAGATAACCTTTGCAATATTCTATTCTAACTTTTTCGTAAATCTCGACTAAAAACAAAAAAATAGTTTTTAGAATTATTTAAACTCCTTATTTATAACTAAAAAACTTAAAGTAATAAACTCTTTTCTTTTTTAGGACTTCAATCAAGTATAATTAATATTATGGCTACTGATAAATATACTGCTCTCTGGGTTTCTTACAGCTCAATTAGTGATTTTAAAAACTGTCCTCGAGCATATTTTTTAAAGAATATTTATCGAGACCCTAAAACAGGCCATAAAATAAAACTAGTCAATCCACCTCTTTCGCTCGGTCAAACAGTCCATGAGGTTGTTGAATCTCTATCAGTCTTACCTGTAGAGCAACGTTTTAAAGACTCTTTAATTGATAAATTTGATTTAACTTGGAATAAAGTCAGTGGTGAAAAAGGTGGATTTACTAATAAAGAAACTGAAAAAAAATATAAAGACCGAGGTAAAAAAATGCTTGAAAGAATTATAAAAAATCCAGGACCTTTAATTAATTTAGCTGTAAAAATAAAAATGGATCTACCTTATTTTTGGATTTCTGAAAAAGATAACATCATATTATGTGGCAAAATTGATTGGTTGGAATATTTACCTCATTCAGACAGAGTTAACATCATTGATTTTAAAACTGGGAAATATGACGAAAAAGCTGATTCTCTCCAATTACCTATTTATTACCTCATAACCACCAACTGCCAAAAACATAAAGTTGAAAAAGCAAGTTATTGGTATATAGAAAGAAACGATAAACCAACAGAACAATCTTTACCAGATCTTCAAGATGCTCACAACAAAGTATTGGAAATAGCTAAAAAAATTAAATTAACTCGTCAATTAAGAAAATTTAACTGCCCCCACACCAACGGTTGTTCATTCTGCCGTCCTTATGAAGCTATTATTCAAGGAAAAGCTGAGTTCGTTGGAATCAATGAATATAAAAATGACCTTTACATTCTTGACAAACCTTTAGATAGTAAAACAGAGAAAAAGAGTTCAATTCTCTAAACATAAATCTCTCCAATCTCAATTCAATTCCTTAATCCCCATCTTTTTTTGCTACAATATCTCTACTATGTCAACCTTTTCAACTCCAATGATGAAACAATACATAAAAATAAAAAAACAGTATCCTGACTGTTTGCTTCTTTTTCGATTAGGTGATTTTTATGAACTTTTTATGGATGATGCTAAACTTGGCTCCAAAATTTTAGGAATTACTTTAACTGCTCGCCATAAAGGTCGAGATGGTAAAATTCCTATGGCTGGTGTTCCTTATCATGCTTTAGATTCTTATTTAGGTAAATTAATCAAAGCCGGACACAAAGTCGCTATCTGCGAACAAGTAACTGAACCAAACAAGGCTGGAATTGTTGAACGAGAAGTAGTCAGAATAGCCACTCCAGGGACTGTTCTTGATGAAAAAATCTTGGAAAAAAACCATAACAATTATATTGTTAACTTATTAATCAAAAAACAAACCATCAATCTTGCCGTTGCTGATGTCTCCACTGGAGATTTCCAAGTGATTGAAGTTAAAACCAACAACATTTATCAAGAATTAGATAATCAGTTATCTCGGATTCAACCAACTGAATGTATTCTTCCAGAAAACCATTATAATAATCCTTTAATTTTAAAAACACTTAAAAAACAATCAGGACTAAATATCTATTGTTTTCACGATTGGGAAAATTTTGCTGAAAATGCTAGAGAAGTTTTAAAAAAGCATTTTAAAGTCCAAACACTAAAAGTTTTTAAAATTGACAAAAAAACAGAACTCCAAAAAACAACTGCTTCTCTTTTAGGATACCTTCAATATACTCAGAAAAATAAAGTTAGTCACATAAAAAAAATTCGTTTTGTCCAACCAGAAGATCATACTTTGCTTGACCGATCAACAATTATTAATCTAGAACTTTTCTCAACTATTCATAATCAAGAAAAAAAAGGGTCATTAATCTACCATCTTGACCAAACAATTACTCCAATGGGAGCAAGAATGCTCCGACAATGGCTCATCAGACCTCTTAGAAAAAAAGATAAAATTCTAAAGAGATTAGAAACAGTCAAAGAACTGATTAATAACCGACAAACTAAAAATAAAATTAGAGAACTACTCAAGCAAGTTTCTGATCTAGAAAGGATTCTATCCCGATTAACAATCAAAATAGGTAATGCTCGTGATCTAATAAGTCTTAAAAACTCTTTAATCAACATTGTTAAAATAAAAAGAGAAATAAAAACAAACAAATTAAAATCAGATTTAATCATTCAAGTCTCAAAATCAACCAATCAAAAAATAGATCAAATAATCAAAAACATTGAAAAAACAATTATTGATAATCCACCTGTTGACATTAAACAAGGTGGTTTAATTAAAACTGGAAATAATCAAGAACTAGATGATCTTCGACAAAAAATTGGCGGTGGTAAAAAATGGATTACTAAACTTGAAGCTCAAGAAAAAAAAAGAACCAATATAAATTCTCTAAAAATAAAGTTTAACCGAGTCTTTGGCTATTATATTGAAATCAGCAAAGCAAATATTCATCTTGTTCCTTCAGACTATATAAGAAAACAAACATTAGTTAATGCGGAACGATTTATCACCCCTGAATTAAAAGAACAAGAAGATATAATCTTAACCGCTGAAGAAAAAATTAATCAAATTGAGTATCAGTTATTTATCAACTTAGTAAATAAGATACTAAAAAACATTAGATCGATTCAACACTTAGCTAAATGTATTGCTGTTTTTGATTGTCTACTTAGTTTCGCCCAAACAGCTGAGAAAGAAAATTATTCTCAGCCAGAATTAACCACTAACAAAGAAATTAAAATAGAACAAGGCCGTCATCCAGTAGTCGAAAAATTATTAGATGACAACCAATTTGTTCCTAATAATCTAGAATTAAATAATAAAGATCAACAATTAATTATAATTACTGGACCAAACATGGCTGGCAAATCTGTTTACATTCGCCAAACAGCATTAATTGTTCTTATGGCTCAAATAGGCAGTTTTGTTCCGGCTAAAAAAGCTAAAATCAGCATTATTGACCGTATTTTTGTTCGAAGTGGTGCTTCTGACGTAATCACTTCTGGTTTATCAACTTTTATGGTTGAGATGGTTGAGGCGGCCTATATTCTTAACAATGCCACTCAAAACAGCCTAATTATTTTAGATGAAATTGGTCGAGGAACTAGTACTTATGACGGAATCAGTATTGCTTGGGCAATTGCTCAATATTTAGTCACCAAATCAAAAAAAACTCCTAAAACTTTGTTTGCAACTCATTATCATGAATTGCAAGAACTTGAAAAACAATATTCAAAAATAAAAAACTATCAAGTAGCAATCAAAGAAAAAAATGGTCAACCTATTTTTCTTCATAAAGTAATCTCTGGCGGTGCTTCTCATAGTTATGGAATTGCTGTTGCTGATCTAGCTGGTGTTCCAAAACAAGTCATAACTCAAGCAAAAAATATTCTTGCTACTCTTGAGAACCGTCAATTTAAAACACCAAAGAAAAAAATGCCTTTTATTGATTTAAAACAAAAATCTTTATTTGAAAAACAAAATCATCAAATAATAAATAAACTTAAAAAGATAGATGTTAACCAACTAACTCCAATAGAGGCTTTAAATAAACTTGTTGAAATAAAAGAAAAAATTAATAATAATTAACACCTATGGGAAAAATTAAAATTCTGCCAAAAAAAACCGCCAGCAAGATTGCCGCTGGTGAAGTAATTGAACGTCCAGCTTCAGTAGTTAAAGAACTGGTTGAAAATGCAATTGATGCCAAAGCGACCCGAATTAAAATCGAGATTGAAAAAGGAGGAATAAATAAAATATCAGTTATTGATAATGGAGAAGGCATGGATAAAAAAGATATTGAACAATGTTTTAAACAGCATGGCACCAGCAAACTTTTCTCTGAAAATGATCTCCATCATATTACCTCAATGGGTTTTAGAGGCGAAGCTCTATACAGTATTACTGCTGTCAGCCAAACAAAAATTCGGAGTAAAATAAAAACTGATCTTCAAGGAACAATAATTGAACTCTCTGAAGGAAAGATTAATCATATCTCTCCAATCGGTATGCCAACCGGAACTCATATTACTGTTAATCAACTCTTTTTTAACCTCCCAGCTAGAAAAAAATTTCTTAAAACTCCAGCAACAGAATTTCGACATATCACAGATATTATTGTTAATAATGCTCTGGCTTTTCCAAAAATCGCTTTTTATCTTTCCCATAACAAAAGAGTAGTCTTTGATCTTCCAGAAAACCAAAACTTAACAGAAAGAGCTAATCTTCTTCTTGGAAAATCATTATCTCAATACTTTATTCCCTTACAAGCTATCCAACCTCATCTTAAAATAAGTGGCTTGATAACCAAACCTCAAGCAAGCAGAGAAACTCAAGCTCAACAATATATCTATGTTAATAACCGCCGAATAAAAAATAAGATAATAACTGTTGCTGTTAAACAAGCTTATGGAAACTTGCTAGCGCCACAATCCTATCCTCTTTTTATTTTATTCTTAAATATTCTCCCTGATCTTATTGATGTTAATATCCATCCTCGAAAGGAAGAAGTAAAGTTTATTAATAGCCAGCAAATATTTAATGGAGTAAAAATTGCTGTTTCCAAAGCTCTAGAAACTCATAAATTGACTTATATTAAACAAACACCAGATAAGTACCATCCTTTTTCTTTTAAAAAACAACCAGTTTACCCAAAACCAACAATATCCTATCTTAAAGACTCCCCCATTCCATTTAGAAAAAAATCATTTAAAACTGAAACAACCAAACTTCCTTGGGAAACAGATGATCAAGAAACAACCAAACAATTAGATATTTTGCAGATCCATAAATTATATCTAATTTATCAAACCCCAACTGGTCTTTGTTTAATAGACCAGCATGCAGCTCATGAAAGAATTCTTTACGAACAACTTTTAGCAGATTTTAAAAAAAAGAAAAAGAAAGCCAATACTCAACCACTATTGGTAGCTGAAACATTTGATTTATCTGCTTCTGAAAGCCTTTTTTTAAAAAAACACCTCGAGATTTTTAATAAATTAGGCTTTGAGATTGAAGAATTTGGTCAAAATAGTTTTAAAATAAACAGCCTTCCTCATGTTCTTGAAAATCAAAATGGAGAAATATTAATTAAAGAGGTCCTTGATGATTTACTGGAAAATAAAACTCCTAGAAAGATCGATAAAAAAAACCAGAAAATAATCTCTTTTCTTGCCTGTCGATCAGCCATCAAAGCCAATGATTTTTTAACTTTGGAAAAACGCCAAACCTTAATCAATCAACTTAATCAAACAAAAACTAATTATACTTGTCCCCATGGTCGACCAGTCAAAATTGAGATCAGTTTAAAAGAATTAGATAAAATGTTTAAACGTCGATAATAAATTTCTTTTTACCTCTCTATAAAATTATTGTTTTTAACCCTACCTATAAACACCCCTGCTTAAACCAAAATCCTAAAAAGTGTTCATTATACTCTTCGAGACTGGACAAATTTATATTCCCATCCAATCAATCTTCTGTTATAATGAAGAAAATTAATCTTTTTTTATCACTTCATGAATCAAATAACTTCAAGATTAAAAAAAATAAGTCAATTAATTCGTTATTATATTCTCACATCAACAACAAACGCTGGTTCAGGACACCCAACCAGTTCTTTATCAGCCACTGATCTAATGACAACTTTATTCTTTTCCAACTTTTTTAAATATGATATTCAAAATCCAAACAATCCAAATAATGACCGTCTTATTTTTTCCAAAGGTCATGCTTCACCTCTTTTATATGCTTTATGGGCTGTTGCCGGCGGAATTAAAAGCCAAGAATTAACCACTTTACGAAAATTTAATAGCCGGTTAGAAGGCCACCCAACTCCTAATTTTCCATATACTAAGGTAGCGACTGGCTCATTGGGACAAGGACTTTCAATTGGTGTTGGCATGGCGATTAATGCTAAGTATCTTGATAATCTCCCTTATCACACCTATGTTCTTTTAGGCGATAGTGAAATGGCTGAAGGATCAAACTGGGAAGCGATTCAAATTGCTTCATATTATGAGTTAAATAACTTGATTGGAATAATTGATGTTAATCGATTAGGTCAACGAGGAGAAACAATGGACAGCTACAATCTCAATGCTTATGAAAAAAAAATCTCTTCATTTGGTTGGAAAACATTGGTTATTGATGGCCATGATTTTAATCAGATTAAATCAGCTTTTAAACAAGGATTAAAATCTAAAAACAAACCAGTAATGATCATTGCCAAAACAATTAAAGGAAAAGGAATTAGTTTTTTAGAAAATAAAGAAAACTGGCATGGAAAATGTTTAAATAAAGATCAACTAAAAAAAGCTTTATTAGAACTTGGAAAAATCAATAAAAAAATTAAAGAAAAACTTTCTCTGCCTAAAAAGATAAAAATTAAAACTCAAATCATAAAAAAATATAAACAAAAAAAGGATTTATATAAAAAAGGTTTATTACTAGCAACAAGAAAAGCTTATGGTCAAACTTTGGTTAAACTTTTTCCCCAGTATCCAAATATTGTTGTTTTAGATGCTGAAACCAGCAACTCAACCTATGCTCAAACTTTTAAAAATAGTTATCCTGATCATTTTTTTGAGATGTTTATTGCGGAACAAAACATGGTTGGAACAGCCGTTGGCCTTTCAAAATTAGGAAAAATCCCCTTTATCTCAACATTCTCTGCTTTTTTTAGTCGAGCTTTTGATCAAATACGAATGAGCCAATATTCCCAATCAAACATAAAGTTTGTTGGCTCCCATGGAGGAGTTTCAATCGGTCAAGACGGATCATCTCAAATGGGTCTTGAAGATATTGCTATGTTTAGAACAATTAACAATAGCGTTGTTCTTTACCCTGCAGATGGAGTCTCAACTGAAAAACTAATTGAACAAGCAATTAAACATCAAGGAATCGTTTATTTACGAACAACCCGAATGGACACACCAATTATTTATCAATCAAAAGAGACTTTTAAAATCGGAGGAAGCAAAACTCTTAAAAAAAGCAACAAAGATATGGTTACCATTGTCTCGGCTGGAATTACAATTTATGAAGCCCTTAAAGCCTATAAAGAATTAAAGAATCAAGGTATATTAGTTCGAGTGATTGATCTTTATTCTATTAAACCTCTTGACTACAAAACTTTATTAAAAGCCACCTCAGAAACCAAAGCAATTCTTACTGTTGAAGACCATTATCCTCAAGGAGGAATAGGCGAATCTGTTAATAGTGCTTTATCAAAAAATAGAACCCCTATTTACTCCTTAGCCGTAAAAAAAATGCCCCAAAGCGGTCAACCTAAAGAGCTTTTAGATTATGAGGAAATTTCAAGTAACTCAATTATTAAAAAAGTAAACCAAATTTTAAAACAATGATTAATATCTTTATTTTTATCAGCCTAATCTTAATTGCTACCTTTTTATTAGGAACTTTACTTGAAAAAATCAGAATTCCTTGGCTTTTCGGAGCCCTTTTATTTGGTTCAATTCTTGCTTTTAATAATCCTTTTAAAAATATTACCAACTCATCTTTGTTTGTTTTTTTATCCCAATTAGGAATGTATTTTCTATTATTTTTAATCGGACTGGAAATTAATCTCCCAAAATTATTAAAATCAAGCAAATTAATTATTAAAACAATTTTTATAGTAATATCTATAGAAAGCTTTATCGGCGGATTGTTTATTCATTATGTCTTAAACTACTCTTGGTTTATCTCATTTTTAGTCTCTCTATCTTTTGCTACTGTTGGAGAAGCAGTTTTAATCCCTATTCTTGATGAGTTTAAATTAATAAACACCCGTCTTGGCCAATTAATCATTGGAGTTGGAACAGCTGATGATTTAATAGAAATCGCTATATTAATCTTAATCTCATTCTTAATACCATCCAATAAAACCAATAATTATTTAATCATTTTAGCTTCTCTTTTTCTGTTATTTATCCTCATTATCTTTTCTAGATTAAAAATCTTAAGTAAAAATCTCCAAAATATCAAAACAGAAATTCTAATTTTGCTAAGCTTGGCTGTTTTTTTCTTTTTTCTTGGTATTGGAAAATACAGTCATTCTTTAGCTATCTCAGCCATCTCTGCTGGAATTTTCTTAAAAGGATTTATCCCTCAAAACAAACACAAAATTCTTTTAAATAGAATAAAAACTCTTACTTATAGTTTTTTTGCTCCATTTTTCTTTATTTGGATTGGCTCTTCAATGGAAATCAATTATCTAATATCATATCCTTTAATAATCATTGCCATTACTTTACTTTCAAAATTCAGTAAACTTTTCGGAAGTTTTATCTCTACTCACAAAGAACTGGGTCTAAAAAAATCATTACTTCTTGGTATTGGTCTTTCTGTCAGATTCAGCACCAGTATAATAATAATTAAAATTTTATTTGACAATCATTTAATTAATAGTGATCTTTACTCAATTATTGTTGCCTCAAGCATCATCTTTAAATTTATTGTTCCTCTCCTTTTTTCCAAATTAGCTGTAAAATGGCTTCCTAATATTTCTTTATCAAAAAATACATATTATCAAACAAATGAAAAAAAATAGCCCTTCTATCCCCAGTGTTTTTATTATTTTTTGAGCGACTGGCGATTTAATGGTTAAAAAAATCGCCCCGGCTCTTTTTCACCTTTTCCAAAAAAAAACTTTCCAAATTCTTCAGAATAATCGGATTTGCTAAAAGACAATTCTCAAAAACTGCTTTTGACAATCATATAACTAAAATACTTCGACTCCATGATAAAAAAATAAATAAAAAAGACCT
>CAYTFR010000012.1:10036-18384 GCA_964437175.1 uncultured Gammaproteobacteria bacterium
AAAAAAGACCTCAATATACAGGTAAAATTCTAACTACCTTACGCAACCAATTCGGTGGACACTCTATTGATAGATAATAGATAACTATAATAAACTTTTGATATTTTACATTTCCTTAATCCTTACCACTTCTAAATAGGATTCTCACTTTCATCACTACCCCCAACCATTGGTCTTTTAATAACATCACGGGGCTTTGAACCCTCAGCCGGACTAACATAACCCTCTATCTCAAGCTGGTCTAATATTCTAGCTGCCCTAGCATAACCAATTGATAATCTTCTTTGAAGTAAAGAGGCTGAAGCTTTATCATGTTGAATAATTATCTCAATTGCTTTGTTAAACAAATCATCTCTTGGTTGACCATCAACGGTTGTTCCTCCTTGTCTACCTTTTATAACCACTTCTTGATCAGTAATTTCCTCAGTATACTGAATCTCTGGTGATTGCATTTTTAAAAATTTTACTATTTGGTTAACCTCTTTTTCATTTACAAAGGGTCCTTGAATTCTTCTTGGCTTTGAAATATCAGGCGGTAAAAACAACATATCACCTTTTCCTAATAACTTTTCTGCTCCTGGCATATCAAGAATTACCCGAGAATCAACCATTGAAGAAACATTAAAAGCAACTCTTGTTGGAATATTAGCCTTCATCAATCCAGTAATAACATCAACTGATGGTCGTTGAGTCGCTAATATAAGATGAATCCCAGTCGCCCTAGCCATCTGGGCTATTCTAGTAATTAAATCTTCTGCTTCACTCGCCGCAAAGATCATTAAATCAGCTAATTCATCAATAACAAAAACAATATAAGGTTTTTTTTCAAAATTTTCTAGTTGATTATAGCTATCTAAATTTCGTACTCCTGCTTTTGCAAACTCTTTATAACGAGTTTCCATTTCTTTAACAACCCATCGTAAAGCTGAGATTATTTTATCTGATTCAACAATTACCTCAGTTAACAAATGAGGAATACCATTGTATAAAGTTAACTCAACCCTTTTAGGATCAATCAAGATTAATCGTAAATCTTCAGGCCGAGTTCTTAAAAGAAACGTACTAATCCAAGCGTTTAAAAGAACTGATTTTCCTGAACCAGTTGTTCCGGCAATTAAGACATGAGGCATTTTACTAATACTAGATGCTTGTATCTCTCCTGAGACATCTAATCCTAAAGGAACAAGAAGAGGGTCTTTGTTATTCTTAAACGCTGGTGACGAGAGTATTTTTTTCAAGGTTACTAACTGAGGTTTTTGGTTAGGTATTTCTATACCAACAAGAGACCTACCGGGAATTGGGGCTTCTATTCTAACCTGACCTGTTGGAGCCGCCAAAGCCAAAGCAAGATCATTTCCTAAAGCAGTAATCTTAGACAATTTTGTTCCCATGGTAATCTCTAAAGCATACTGAGTAACTGTTGGTCCATAATTAACCTCTGATATTCGAGTTCTGATTCCAAAGCTTTCCAATGTTTTTTCAATAACATCAGCATTCTTCTTAACATCCCCTCGATCTGCCTCTACCTGTTTTATATCCTCCAAAAGAGAAACTGGAGGATAAGTCCAAACAGAACTTGATGCTTTGACTAACGGTTTAATAGTTAAACCTTGAGCTACTTTATGTTTTGTTTCTAGAGAAGGAACTGTTTTTTCTATTCTTTTGTCAGTAATAAAATCATCTTTTTTTAAAGCTCTTTTAATTTTGTCTTTATCCTTAAACTTTCCTTTCACACTAGCCAGTTGACGAAAAAGATACTGTTTGGAAAAAACTACCAATGGTTTGATCAATTTAATTAAAAACAAAACAAAAGCATCAATTGAGGTATCAAAAAAAAGAATCAATCCCATGATAAACGAAACAAACAAAATAACCAAAGCTCCAAATAATGAAAAATCATAAGCCAAATTTTCAAAAACTGCCTTACCCCATTGACCGGCTTGAAGAACCCCTAATAAAGATATGAAGAATAAAACTACCCCAATAGTCACATTTGGTTTAACAAACTTTATTTTTTTAGAGTTTAAAAAATGACCTGAAAATAAAAGAGTAATAAAAGGAATAAATATTGCCAGACCAGAAAACTTTTCAATAAGAAACCTATTAACTAATGATAAAAATCTAGCATTATTTGACCCTGAAAAAAAATTTAAAAAAGAAACTAAAAGAATTAAAGAAAAAGCAACTATAATAATACCAATTATACTTGAAGTAGTTTTTTTATTAACCTTAAACTTTAAAAAAGGGAGTTTTACTCGAATAATTGTTTTTCTTCGTGCCATAGTTAATTTTAATCGTACAGTTAAACAAAATCAACCAATAATAATGAAAATAGTTTGTTCACACCAGGTGTGAACATGAGGCTACACATCGGGAAAAATATTTCTTAGATTTTCTTTATTCCTTAGTCTTTATTCATTATTGCCTCTTTAATTCCTATTTTACTTTTTAAATTTAACTTTGAATATTTTATCTTTGAGTTTGTAAGCCTTATTCCTTTATTATCTGAAGATTAATTCTTTTTTGCTGATCAACCTGAATAACCTTAACCCTAACTTTATCTCCTATTTTAACTACTTCTGATGGATGGCGAATAAAATCTTTAGCCATTTTTGAAACATGAACCAAACCCTCTTTTCCTGGACAAAGTTCAACAAAAGCACCAAAAGGAAGAATTCTTTTAACTTCTCCATCAAATTCTTCTCCTTCTTTAATTTCGCGAGTAATACTTTTTATTAAAGCAACTGCTTCTTCTACTTTTTCTTTATTTATACCGTTTATTGAAACTTCTCCTTCATCAGAAACATTAATCTCTGTTTCAGTTCGAGCAGTTAAGTTTCTAATATTTTTACCTCCAGGTCCAATTATCTCTCCTATTTTTTCTGGTGGTATCTGAATAACAACTATTTTAGGAGCAAAGCGCGAAATCTCTTTTTTTGGTTTATTAATCACCTTTTTCATTTTTTCTAAAATATAAAGTCGGGTTTTTTTTGCTCTTTCAAATGTTTCTACAATAATCTGTTTAGTCAACCCATTATTTTTTACATCTAGCTGAATCGCTGTAATACCTTTTTCTGATCCAGCAACTTTAAAATCCATATCTCCGTAAAAATCTTCCAAACCCATAATATCGGTTAAGATAACATAATCATCATCTGATCGACTCATTAACCCTGTCGCAATTCCAGCAATCATTGTTTTAATTGGCACTCCAGCATCCATCAAGGCTAAAGTTGATGCGCAGGCTGAAGCCATTGAGGTTGATCCATTTGAAGATAAAACCTCAGAAACTACCTGAACTGTGTAAGGAAATTCCTTATCATCTGGCAGAACTTGCTCTAATGCTTTTTCAGATAAAGCACCATGACCAATCTCCCTTCGTGATGGAAAACCAAATCTACCTACTTCTCCAACTGAATACGGAGGCATATAATAATGATGAATATATCTTTTTGCTTCTTCCCCTTCAGGACTTTCAATTAACTGCTCCAATCGAGATGAACCAAGAGTAGCAATAGAAAGAACCTGGGTATTACCCCGTTGAAATATTGCTGACCCATGAGTTCTTGGTAAAACTGATACCTCAACATATATGTCTCTAATTTCATCTGGTTTTCTGCCGTCAACTCTTGTTTTTTTATCTAAAACATCTTTTCGAACTTTTTCTTTACTTAAAAGATCAATTGTTTTTAAAATTGTTTTTCGATCAAATTCATCCTTGTATTCTTCTAAAACTAACTCAACAATCTCTTCAGCGATACTTTTATCACCTAACATTGCTGTATATTTATCAATCTCTTTAGAGTAATCTTTTTTTAAAATCTGGATTATTTTATTATCTTTTACTTTTTCTTTTATTATTTCTTTCTCACTACCTGCTTTTTCTTTTAATTTTTCAATTAATTCAATAAATTTAGTATTTTCTTTCTTCGCCAACTCTATGCCTTCAATCACCAAATCTTCAGAAACCTCTTCTGCTTTTGCTTCAAGCATAATAACCTTTTCTTTGGTTGATGAAACAACTAAATCTATTGTTGAAAATTTTTTTTCTTCTTCTTTTGGATTGATCAAATAATTGCCTGATCCATTGTCTTTAATATACCCAACCCTAACTATACTAACTGGTCCTTTCCAAGGAATAGGAGACAACTCAACTGCAGCTGAAGTGGCAATACCAGCTAATATCTCAGGAGAATTTATTCCGTCGACAGAAAGCAATGTAACTATTATCTGAATCTCTCTACGATATTCTTTTGGAAAAAGAGGCCTAAGAGAACGATCAATTAATCGAGCATTCAATACAGCCTCATCTCTTGGTTTCCCTTCTCTTTTAACCCATCGTGAGCCTTTTATTCTTCCACCAGCATAAAGCTTTTCAACATACTCAACAAACAATGGTAAATAATCAATATCTTCTCTCTCTTGTCCTAAAGTTAAGGTCACCAAAACACAGGTCTCTCCTAACTGAGCAAAAATTGATGTTGTTGCTTGCGGGGCGAGTTTCCCTACTTGTAAAGTAAGTTTTTGTCCGTTTGTCTCTGTTGATTGTTCAATAATCTTCATAATGAATGAAACGATGTCAATATAGTTATTTTTATATTCTACTCTTTATTCGTAAATTTACAACACTGAACTGGCATGAAAAATAATATTATTTTTTCAAGCCTACTTTTTTAATTAAATCTTTATAACGTTTTTTATCAATTCTTTGCAAATAATGCAAGATACGTCTTCTTTTAGCAATCACCTTTAACAAACCTCTTCGAGAATGATTATCCTTTTTATTCTCTTCTAAATGTTTTGTTAATCGTTTAATTTTTTTTGATAATAAGGCGACTTGAACCTCAGGCGAACCTGTGTCTCCTTTATGCTGAGAGAATAATTCAATTATTTTCTGTTTATCATCAGGTAAATCAATCATAGGTCATGATTATAATAAATCCCTTTTCTACTTGCAACCGAAAAATTATCTTTTAATAAGTTCGGTAAAAATTTACGATCGCGAGTTTCTGTTTACTCGAAACCAGGCTGTCTGTCTAATTATATTCTGTATCTAGTTTATAAAAACCATTATCTGAGATCATCTTGAAGATTTTATATTTAATACTAAATAAACTATGTTAAAATTTTGACAATAATAAACAATATTTTATATGAAAATCGCTATTCTTGGAGGAAGTTTTAATCCTCCCCATCTAGGTCATTTAACCATTGCTGTTCAAGTTAAAGAACAACTGAATATGAATCAAGTCTGGTTAATCCCTTGTTATCAACATCCTTTTAAAAAAAAAATAATCTCCCCTTATCACCGATTAAAAATGACAAAACTCCTTGCCAATAATTCTATTAAATGTTCTAATTGGGAAATAAACCATAATAAGAACAGTTATTCGATTGATACTCTAAAAAGCTTGTCAACTATATATCCTCAATATAAATTTTATTGGATTGTTGGATCTGAGCAAATCACTAATTTTACTAAATGGAAAAACTGGAAGAAAATAATTAAAGACTATCATTTAATAATTTTTTCAAGGGGTGAAGTTAATAAAAACATTGAATTAAAAGTAAAAAAAACCTTTAATATCCAATCTATTCCTAAAAATATTATTATTATGAATAACAAGAATCTTATCTTCTCAAATATCTCTTCCTCTCAAATTAGAAAACGAATCAAAACCAAAAAATCTATTAAACACTTAGTTCCTAATAAAGTTTATCAATATATATTAAAATATAATCTGTATGGAGAAAAAAACTCTCAAAATAAACACTCAAAAAGAAAAAGAAAAAATTAATTGCTTTATAAAATCCATCTTAAAAAAACAGGGTTTTAATAAAGCTGTTATTGGACTATCAGGAGGCTTAGACTCTACTACCTGCCTTTATTTGCTTTCAGAAAATATCCCATTGAAAAATATTATTATCGCTCATCTTTATTATTACACTCCTTCTTCAAACATTAACCAGCTTCTAAAAAAACTACCAATCCCAAGACAAAATCAATATATATTGTCTATAAAAAATATTGTCAGTCAATTGGCTAATACTTTAAATTTTAAAACTCATTCTAATGATAAAATAAGGCTCGGTAATATAATTGCTCGCATACGAATGATCATCCTTTATGATATTGCCAAAAAAAACAAAGCCATAGTCTGCGGTACTGAGAATAAATCAGAACATTACTTAGGTTATTTTACCCGATTTGGTGATGAAGCCTCAGATTTTGAACCGATCAAACACCTTTTTAAAACTCAGGTAAAACAATTAGCTTTATCTATTAAAATTCCAAAGGAAATTATCATTCAAGCTCCAAGCGCTGGTTTATGGCCTGGACAAACAGATGAAAAAGAATTTGGCTTTTCGTATCAAGAAGCCGATCCAGTTCTTTATCTGTATTATGAAAAAAAATACTCTTTAAAAGAAATAAGAAAAAAAGGTTATAAGAATCCCTCGTTAATAATAAACTGGGCAAAAAAAAATAGATTCAAACATACAACACCCTATAGTTTGACAAAATCATGAAACGAAAACGCCCATCATTAAATATTAAAAGAATTCTTCATTATCTGGCTTTATTATTTTTTTTAACAACTGTAATCTTGACAGTTTATTTTTTTCCTCCAAACAACCTTCTTATTATTTTATTTATGATTCTTAACCTCTCTTTTTTTATATATTTGTTAATTATCTTGTTTCTAACAAAAAAAATCAGTTTTTTAATCTCTCTCTTTTCTCTCATCTTTATTTTAGTCAATGTAATCGTTGGATTTAATTGGATAAACACTGGTATATTAATCTCTCTTATCATATCCCTTTGGTTTTTGATAAAATAAAAGACATGAAGTATTTTTATATTACAACGACTCTTCCCTATGTTAACGCTGACCCTCATATTGGATTTGCTTTAGAAATTGTTCAAGCTGATGTTATTGCCCGTTTTAAACGATTATTAGGCTATCAAGTTATTTTTAACACTGGAACTGATGAACATGGTTTAAAAATATATAATAAAGCTCTAGAAAACGACAAAGATCCTCAAAAATACTCTGATCAATACGCAACAAAATTTAATAATTTAAAATCAGCTTTAAATCTAAGTTATACAAACTTTATTAGAACAACTGATCCCTTTCATAAAAAGTCCGCTCAAGAATTCTGGCAAAGATGTTACAAAAAAGGTGATATCTATAAAAAAAATTACAAGATCAGATACTGTGTTGGCTGTGAACTGGAAAAAACTGATTCTGAATTAATAAAAGGATGCTGTCCTCTTCACCCTAAACAAAAACTAAAGATTATTGAAGAAGAAAACTATTTTTTTAGATTTTCCCGTTATCAAAAAAAACTTTTAGAGTTTTATCAAAAAAATCCCCAGTTTGTTGTTCCTAATTTTAGGTTTAATGAAATTAAATCTTTTGTTAAAAAAGGATTAGCTGATTTTAGCATCTCCCGTTTAAAAAAGAAAATGCCTTGGGGAGTAGATATCCCCAATGACCCCTCTCAAGTAATGTATGTCTGGTTTGACGCTCTAATTAACTATATTTCTACACTAGGCTGGCCTAAAAATACTAAAGAATTTAAACATTACTGGCCTGGAATTCAATTGGCTGGTAAAGATAATCTTCGACAACAAACAGCTATGTGGCAGGCAATGCTTATGTCGGCTGATTTACCCAATTCAAAACAGATTGTTATTCATGGATTTATTACTGCCAACGGCCAAAAAATGAGCAAATCATTAGGCAATGTTATTAATCCTTTTGATTTGGTAAAAAAATATAAAACCGATCCTGTCAGATATTATCTTTTGAAAGAAATTCCGCCTCTTGACGACGGAAATTATTCTCAATCAAGAATGAAAGAAATCTATAATTCAGATTTGGCAAACGAACTTGGAAATCTTGTTTTAAGGATCACCAATTTAGCAGAAAAAGACAATCTATTTATTCAACCAAAAACGATAAAATTTGATCAATTGGCTCCAAAAACATATCTCAACTTTATTAATCAATATCAGTTTAACAAGGCTCTTCAGTTAATCTGGCAAAAAATAAAATTAATTAATAAAAAAATTGATAATTTTGCTCCATGGAAAAAAACACCAAACAAAAGATCCCAATTTTTATTAGATTCTTTAGATAATCTTAAATTAATAGGAATCTTATTATTGCCTTTTATCCCAGAAACAGCCGAAACAATAATTCAATCAACCCAAGGAAAAATTAATAAAATAAAACCTTTATTCCCGAAAAATTAAAAAAACAACTTTTCTGATAATCTTTTATTTTTCTAAACCCCTAAACTCATTTTCTTTATATTATTAAATCAATTAATTAATAATA
>CAYTFR010000013.1:0-17702 GCA_964437175.1 uncultured Gammaproteobacteria bacterium
TGGCTCCAGACTGTTTTTTAATGTTTTATATCAACCCAGCCAATCAGCAGATAACCTTTCTTTAATAACAAAGATTCCCATAAACAATCTTCTGGCCATACTGTCACAATTAGAAATAAAAAATATTATTAAAAAAACCTATCAAGGAAAATATAAAATTAGTAGCTTAAATTTAGACTAAACTTCCTCCTAAGTTATTAGCTATTTTAAACCAACAAGACCAAACAAAGAGATAACTAAAACAAACTGTTTGATGATTCGAATCATCGGACTTGATAAAAAAAACAAATTTTGTCTTTTTATTGCTCCGATGATAAAATTGAACCAAATAAATGACTATAAAAACTTTTTCTCAAGCCAAACAATTCCTTTATTCTCATCTGCCCAAAAAAATCAATAAAAAATTTCCTGATCAACTGGGACTGGATAGAACAAAACACTTGCTTTATCTTTTAGGAAACCCTCAGGAAAAAATCAAGGTCATCCATATCGCAGGCACATCCGGCAAAGGATCAACCGCCTATCTAACCAGCCTTCTTCTGACAAAAGGAGGCTATAAAACCGGTCTTTTTCTTTCACCTCACTTAATAGATATTAGAGAACGGTTTCAGATTAACAACTCTCTTGTTTCTAAAAAAAAATTGATTAAATATCTTAACCAAATTATTCCCTCCATTGAAAAAGTTAAAAAAACTAAATTTGATTCTCCAACATATTTTGAGATTTTAACAGCAGTTGCTTTTTTAATTTTCTACCAAGAAAAAGTTAATTATGCAGTGGTTGAAACTGGCTTAGGGGGAACTTATGATGCCAGCAATTGCATCAACAGAAAAGACAAAATAGCTCTTATTACCAAAATTGGATTTGACCATACCCAAATCTTAGGTAAAGACTTAAAAGAAATTGCTTTAAACAAAGCCGGAATTATCAACCATGGAAATATAGTTTTCTCAGCTAGTCAACACAAGACAATTCAAAATATATTAAAAACAAAAACTGATCAAAAAAAAGGTCGTTTTTTTTATCTTCACCAAATTTTTCGGTTTACCAATCTTCAATTAAACAGTAAACAAACAAGTTTTGTTTTCCAGTTTCAAAAACAAAAACCTTTGAAAATTAGTCTTGGTTTAGTAGGGAAACATCAAGCTGAAAACTGTAGCTTGGCCCTTTCAGCTATTATGTATCTTCTTCAAAGAGATGGATTAAAAATAAAGCTTAAAACTATCCAAACAATTTTAAAAACAGCTTCATTTCCAGGTCGTTTTCAAATATTAAGCTTTAGGAATAAAACACTAATTATTGACGGCGCCCATAATCCTCAAAAAATAAAAGCTTTTATTGAAAGTTTAAAAACTATTTATCCAAACCACCGATTTAATTTTCTGCTTGCTTTTAAGAAAAAAAAAGACTATAAAAAAATGCTTAAATATATTATTCCTCTAGCAGAAAATGTTTTTTTAACTAAGTTTAAAACAAAAAAACAAGACCTCTTGCCAAAATCAATTGAGCCTAAAATAATTAGATCATATTTAATAAAACAAGGCTTTAAAAACTGCCAAATAATAAAAAATTCTCAACAAACTCTTCCAAAATTATTGGATAGATCAAAAAAAACTCTTGTTATTACTGGATCTTTGTATCTTGTTGGAGAAATTATTACCCAATATTGATATAATAAACAAGGTTGGTTTTATCAAAAAAAGACACTTAAAAGCAACATTGTTGGCTTATTTATACTAATATTTTTAATAAAAATTTATGAACCTTAAAGTCGGGATCGTCGGTCTACCCAATGCTGGCAAATCAACTCTTTTTAATGCCTTGGTGGTCAAACCTAAAGCCAAAATCGATCAACACCCATTTACAACCATTGAAAAAAACATTGGCCTGGTCACAGTTCCAGATAGTCTCTTGTTTGAGTTAGCTAAAATTGAAAATATCGCTAAAGTAACTCCAGTTGAAATCACTTTCATTGATATTGCTGGTTTAATTAAAGGAGCTCATCAAGGTGAAGGTTTAGGAAACCGATTTCTTCATCATATTAGAGAAGTTGATTTGATTTTACATTTAGCTCGTTTTTTTGAAAATAAATCTATTCCTCATGTCCATCCCAAAATTGATCCTGAGGAAGATATAGAGATTGTTGAACAAGAACTTATTTTAGCTGACTTGGAAAGTTTAGATAAAAAATTAAAAAAAACAAAAGTTGATCAAAAAAAACAAGTCTTTATAAAAAAAGTTATGGGGCAACTTGACCAAGGTGTTCCGGCTCGAAACTTATCCCTTGATAAAGAAGAACAGGATCTTCTAAAAAAACTCCAGCTTCTTAGTTCTAAACCCCAAGTTTTTATTGCTAATATTGGAGAAGAAGAAATTAATAAACCACCTAAAAAAATAAAAGGCAATCCTGTTTTATCTTTCTGTGCCAAACTCGAGTCAGAGTTATCTGAACTACCTTGGGTTGAACAACAACAATTCTTAAAAACATACGGCTTAAAACACTCCGCTAAAGAAAATGTAATAAAAACCTGCTATCAAGCCCTAGATATTATTTCTTTCTACACCATTGCTAAAAGAAACGAAGCCAAAGCTTGGTCATTAAAAAAAGACTCATCAGCTATCCAAGGAGCTGAAAAAATCCATACTGATTTTGCTAAAAGATTTATTAAAGTTGAAGTAATTAATGCCCACAAATTAATCTCTTCTGGTTCTTGGGAAAAAGCCATTCAACAAGGAGCTGTCGAAATGAAAGGAAAGGATTATTTAATCCAAAATCAAGACGTTGTTGAATTTAAGGTCGGAGGAAAAACCTCTCATTGATCAACTTCTATTTGATGGATCATCTTGATCCGCCTCTGGTATTTTTCTTTTTTGTTTTTTTTAGTAGTTAGAAAAACATCAACTAATTCTTGCGCTTTTTTAAAGTCAAGATAATCTGCTCCTAAAGCTAAAACATTAACCTGATTGTGCTCAACCGCGCTCTTAACCTGATCTGAATTAAATCCCAACACACATCTAATTCCCTTAAATTTATTAGCTGTAATTGAAACTCCAACCCCTGAACCACAAATAACAATTCCCTTGCTTTTTTCTAAATTATCAAGGGTTTTTTTTGAAACCTTACCAGCAAAAACAGGAAAATCATCTTCAGGATCTTGGTGGTCATTGCCCATATCTTTAACTAAAATCTTTTTGCTTTTTAAATACTTAATCAACTTGTTTTTTAAATAAAAACCCCGATGATCAGCTCCGATATAAACAATCATGGTAAAAGTATAACATGAAATCGTTAGTAGTTTTCAGTTTTGATTTTTAAGTTTTGGATTGTAGAATTATCTTAATGTTTGACACCCACTGCCATCTTAATTTTAAATCTTTTAAAAAAAATCTAAACCAGGTCATTGATAAGGCTAAAAAAGCTGGAGTAAAAAATTTTGTTGTTCCTGGAACTGATTACAAAACATCGGAAAAAGCCGTTCAAATCGCTGATAAGCACCCTAATCTTTATGTGGCTGTTGGCATCCATCCCCACCATGTTTTTAAAATTAAAAATAAAGCTCAACCTCAAATTAAAAAACCAAAGCCCCTTGGACACAATCTGTGGTCCCAATTCCAACGCCTTTTTAAAATCAAGCACCCAGACCATCTCAAGAAAATCAAGATTGGTTATGAAACGAAAAAACTAATAAAGAAGATTGAAAATTTATTGGACAACAAAAAAGTAGTTGCGATTGGTGAAGTTGGATTAGACTATCATCTTTATAAAAACACAAAATATGAAGATTACCAAATTAATAAGTCTTTTATTAACCACCAAAAAATACTTTTTGAAAACCAAATCAATCTAGCCAAGAAATATAAAAAGTCCTTAATTCTACACAATAGGGAAGCAACTCCTGACTTATTAAAAATAATAGAAAAAAACTGGGGAAAAAACCTTAGTGGAAAAACTGTTTTTCATTGCTGTCAACCAGACAATGATCTACTTAGTTTTGCTATTAAAAACCATGTCTACATTGGAGTTGATGGCGATATTACCTACAGTAAAGAAAAACAAGTCTTTATTAAAAAAGTTCCTTTAGATCTTTTGGTTGTTGAAACAGATTCACCTTTTCTTCTTCCTGAACCATTAAGGTCTCAAAAAAAATATCCAAATCAACCATCAAATTTATTAATAACAATTAATTTTATCTCCAAAATGTTAAAACTTTCTAAAAAAGAACTCATCTCTTTTACTGAAAAAAACAGCCACCAATTGTTTAACATTAAACCCTAGAAGATGACTTGTTGAGAGCCTTAATCAAAAACAATCTCTTAATAAAAAACCAATGATAAGACCACTCCAACAACCAACCCCATTTCATAAGATTTCATCCACCAACCAATAACTCCAGCTAAAATAAAATATCCAATAATTAAAAAAAGATTAAACTCTTTTTTTATAGCCATGGCAAAATGAACAATCATGATATAACCAGCTGAAAAAAGAATAAAAAGAAAAAGATCCATAAACTCACTTATTTTACTTTTAACAACTCAAGAAAGTTTTGTTTAAACTTTTTCTGAGAAAAAAGCACGCTTCTTTTTTTTGCTTCATTTCCTAGTTTTTGTCTTAGTTTTTTATCAAAAAAAGCTTTTTCTATTCCTTGAGCAATGCTTTCAGGATTGTCTTGATCAACAAAAATTGCTCCTTTATCAGCAATTTCTTTAAAAACAAAAATATTCGATAAAATCGACGGTGTTTTTTGTGATCCTGCCTCAAGATATGAATAACCAAACCCCTCATCTCGAGAGATCAATAAATTAACCTTTGCCTGCTGATAAAGATTAATTAGCTCTTGATCAGAAACAAACCCAGTAAAAACAAACTGGTTGTTTCCCTTTACTTCTTTAATAAAAGACCTAAATTCTGACAATTCTTGATGTTTTAGTTCTTTCTCTCCAAATCCTTTAGCTATTTTTTCAAAAACTTGACCAACAAAAACTGCTTTTATTTTTGTCTTTTTTATTGCCTTGGCTAAATTAAGAATATTTTTGTTCCAAGAAACATCACCGACATACAAACAATAATCAGCTTTTTGTAGTTTAGGGCTCAAAAAGGCTTCTTTATTTTTAACTAAAAATATTTTGGATAAAGCTGGATAAACAACCTTGATTTTTTCTGGTTTAAGACCCAAAATCTGAACAATGTCTTTTTTACTCTGATTAGAATCAGTAACAATCAGATTATAGTTTTTAAGGGTTTGTTTGTTTAGAAAAATATTTATCTTGCCTTTAATCCCGGCTGGAAAATGTTTGGGGTATTTAAGCCTGATTAAATCATGAATTACTCCAATTTGTTTTTGAGCAACTTTTCTTGTTAAAATAGGCTGTTTTAAAAAATCTAAAAACGGATTAATTAAAACAGATTCTTGAGGAATATTTAATAGTTTATCAGTAAAAACAAACTCATCTTTAAAGCTTTCTTTCAATACTTTTAAATACCGACCAAGACCGCGAACCTTGCTCTGTTTGTCTTTTACTGTCGGGTCAAAAACAAAAACTTTTCTCATTTAACAATGATATCAAATTTCCTTGGTCATTATTTCTTTCTTTTTTGTATAATTCAGTTAATGATTATTGGAACAAAAAAACTATTAAAGCTAGTAAAAAGTTTTGGGCTTGTTGATGGTCTATGTAAAAGAGAATTAACTAACCCTGAAGGGGCTGGTTTTGATCTACAATTAGGGGAAATATATAAAATTGTCAAAGGAAAGGCCTTTATTGGAATTAAGGAAAGAGAAACTCCAAATATTAAGCTCGTAAAAAAATATAATCCTAAGAAAAAACAAACAATAACCATTCAGCCTGGAGAATATTATCTTGTCACAACTCTTGAAAAAGTTAATCTTCCTAAAAACATTACTGCTAATTTCAAACCTCGAACAACTACGTTTAGAAGCGGTTTAATAATTAGATCTGGTAATGTTGCTCCCGGATATAAAGGAAAATTAACCTTTGGTTTAAAAAATGACGGGCCTGTCCCTGTTGTTCTTGAACTGGGATGCCGAATAATTCATATTCAATTCTTTTGGATAGACGGTGAAGGGAGTCTTTATCGAGGTCAGTGGCAAGGGGGAAGAGTAACAACAGAAAAAAGAGAAAAACAAGTTTAATTACCTGAATTATAAATATGGCAAAACAAAAAGAACATCCTGAATACCAATATTTAGATTTAGCTAAAGACATTTTAGAGAATGGACTAAAAAAAAAGGTTTATGGAGCCAAAACATATATTAAAAGTGTTTTTGGTCGCCAAATTAGATTTGATCTTTCCAAAGGCTTCCCTCTCTTAACAACAAAAAAAGTATTTATCCGAAGCATTATCTATGAACTCCTTTGGTTTATAAAAGGGTCTTCAAATATCAAATATTTAGCTGACAACAACGTCCATATTTGGGATGACTGGGCATATAAAAAATATCCTTATAAAAAAAAGTTAAACCAGAATGATTTTATAAAAAAAATAAAAGAAAACCCTCGGTTTGCTAAAAAATGGGGAGAACTGGGCCCTGTTTATGGAGTGCAATGGAGAAAATGGCCAACAAGTGATAAAAGGGAAATAGATCAACTAGGTTGGGTAATAAATAATTTAAAAGGAAAAACGCCTTATAGAAAACATTTTGTTGTTTCTGCCTGGAACCCAGAATACATCTATCAAATGGCATCTTCACGGGAAAAATCTGTTGTTCTTCCTCCCTGCCACACCCTTTTTCATTTTAATGCCTATGGAAACAAACTTTCTCTTCAGCTTTATCAACGAAGTGCAGATCTCTTTTTGGGAGTTCCTTTTAATATTGCCAGTTATGCTCTTCTTCTTTTAATGGTTTCTCATGTAACAGGATTTAAGCCTGGAACATTTGTTCACACTTTTGGTGATGTTCATATATACAGCAATCATTTTAATCAAATCAAAGAACAACTAACAAGAAAGCCAAGAGCTTTTCCCAAAATGATTTTAAATAAAAACATAAAAAAGATTGATGATTTTAAATATTCTGACTTTAGTTTAAAAGATTATAACCCATATCCGTCTCTTAAAGGAGAAGTGACTGTTGTTGGCGGATTTTAATTAAAACCATGAGTCAACAAAAGCCAAAAATTAGCATTATTGTTGCTCTCTCTAAAAATAAAGTTATTGGTAAAAACAATAAACTTATTTGGCATCTTCCTCAAGACCTAAAAAGATTTAAAAAACTTACCCTTAATCATGTTGTTATTATGGGTAGGAAAACCTTTGAATCAATTGGAAAAGCCCTCCCCAATAGAACAAACATTGTTATTACCAGAAATAAATTATATAAAACTCCAAATAATAAGGTTATTATCTGCGATTCTCTTAAAAAAGCTCTTCAAGTTGGTAAAAAACATGAGAAGAAAGAATTGTTTATTATTGGTGGTGGACAAATTTATTCTCAAGCAATAGATTTCGCTGACAAGCTCTATTTAACTGTTATTAATAAAAAATTTAAAGGCGATGTTTTTTTTCCTGATTTTTCTAAATTTAAAAAAGTTGTTTTTAGAAAAAAAAATTCCTTTAAAGATTTTACCTATGAGTTCTTAGAACTAGAAAGAGAAGAAAAATAAGGTAAAATTAAAGCTATATGGAAAAGTTTGTTTTAGACACCAACCTGTTTTTTAATATGGAAGCTGGTTTGGGTTTGGGAAAAACAACCAAAGAAGTAATTGAAAACATGACCAAGATAATTAAATACGGAAAACATCAGAAAAAAGCTGAATTTTTCATGCCTCCTCGAACTGTTTCTGAGTTATTAAGCTTTTTTGACGATAAAAAACAAAGTTATCTTCAAAAACTTCTTTCTGTTATTACTATAGAATCACCCGATCTCTCAACCTTATCCTTTCCAGCAACTGTTTTTTATAAACTTGTGGCTGATATAAGAAAACGATCATACCGCGGACTGTCAATAGGGGAAGAAGAAATTGTAAAAGCTGGACAAATAATGGAAAACAAAAAAAAACTTTCTAAAAAAGAATTTCAAATCTCTCTTGGTCCGGTTGTTAAAAAATTTAGAGAAAGATACCGTCATGCAACTCGTTTTGGTTTCCTTGACAGTCTTGCAGATCTTGATGTAATAACTCTAGCTAAACAAAAACAAGCCTTTCTTGTTTCTTCTGATGAAGGAGTCCTTTCTTGGGGAAGAAAATTTGGGGTTAAAGAGATGCCGGTTGAGGGCTTTCTCCAACGGCTCTCTGTTCTTTTTCAGAAAAATCTTCCTCTCCTGGAACCAAACTCGTCAAAAAATCAATAGCTTTGTCTGTAAATGTTTTTCTTGGTTTTTCATAATAAATAAGATGTTCTGAAAGAATTGATAGAAGTTTATCTTTTGTTTTTTTATCAGAAACAACTAAATAAAGTCTGTAATAATAAGGAGGATGTGAAACAATGGTTAAGACTTGATAATCAAATCTCTTTTTAAAATAAAAATAGGATAGGCTTTCCCACCTAACAGTAACCCCAGCTGTTTCTATTCCAAACCGTGTAATTTTGTTTTCTACTTCTGGTGGCGGAGTTATTGTTAAAACATAAAATAAAAACAAAAGAGACCAAATCGGGATTAAAAGTATTTTTGATCCAAAAAAGAAAACAATCAATGAAAGAAGAATCGCCAAAGCCCCATAAAACCTTATAACACCAGCCCCTCTTTTTTTATAAGCCCTCATTGGAGCCTTCCAGTTAAAAACAACTTGAGGATTTTTCGTTTCCTTTAAGTTTTCCATAGTTACATTGTCTCTTTTTTATTAAAAAAAGTCAATTTAAATTAACCCCTTTTGTTTCTCTTGATTTTTTAGAAAAAAATGTTTATTATTTGTGGATAAGTTATCCACAAGTTTTATTTATTTGTTTGTATGTTGCCTTCTTTTTGGTCTGATTTTTTACAAAAAATCCAAGAACATAAAAAAAAGATTCCTGTTCTTTATCCTCTTCTTAAGCAGTTAAAGCCCCTTGAATTAACAGAAAAGAACATAACCTTAACCTGCTCCAGTCAAGGAACAAAGTTTTTTTTAGATAAAAAAAAACATCTAGTTGAAGATCTAATTTTTAATCATTTAAAACAAAAACTTTCTGTTGAATTTGTTCTTCAGTTAAAAAAAACAAAGAAAAAAAACCACCCACCTCTTCTTCAATACCAACCCTCAATTGATGATCTTTTTTATAAAGCTGGATTAAGTCCTCAACATAGGCTTGATAATTTTGCTGTTTCCGATTCAAACCAAGTTGCTTTTGCAGCTTCTCAATCAATTGTAAAAAAACCAGGTCTTTCTTATAATCCTTTGTTTTTATATGGCGGGGTTGGTGTTGGAAAAACACACCTTGCTCAAGCAACCGCTAGAAAGATTTTAGAAGACCACCCTTCAAAAAAGGTTCTGTTTTCTCCTGGAGATCAGTTTACAAATGAATTAATAGAGTCAATTCAATCTCGCTCAACTAAAAAGTTCCGCAAAAAATACCGCAAAATGAACTTATTAATTATTGATGATGTCCAGTTTATTGCTGGAAAAACAACCGTTCAAGAAGAGTTTTTTCATACTTTTAACTCAATTATTTCTAATGGAGGTCAAATAATATTAACCTCTGATAAACCCCCAAATAAAATAAAAAAATTAGAAGACCGTCTTTGCTCTCGCTTCTCTGGAGGTCTTGTTGTCGACGTCCAATCTCCTAATTTTGAATTAAGAACAGCAATTTTACTCATAAAGGCAAAGGAAAAAAACATTAAGATTGATATTGAAGCAGCTAAAATTCTTGCTGAACAAGCAAGAGACGCCCGAACACTTGAAGGAGTCCTTTTGTCTGTTTATGCTAAAACATTAAATAAAAAGGATAGTGTTGATCTTGAAGCGGTTGATTCTTTTTTACAAAAAGAACAAACAGCGACAATAAAAAGAATTCTTCCTCTTGATGTTATTAAAGCTGTTTGTTCTTACTACAACCTTCCCCGAGCTCGTCTAAAATCAAAAAGAAGAACCAGTTCTATATCCCTGCCAAGACAAATAACGATGTTTCTTTTGAGAAAAAAGTTGAATTTAAAATTTGAAGAGATTGCCCATATTTTAAAAAGAAAAGATCATACAACTGTTATTTATGCCGTTGATAAAATAACTGGACTTTTAGCTAGAGACCCTCTTTTAAAACAAGAAATCGACCAGATACTTAAATCACTAGACCTCTTGTTATAAGAATAAAATTCTCCACAATTTATTCAAAAGAAATAAACATTGTTTTTTTCCGATAAAGTTTGTCTTGAAAATCTCTTTTGTTTTTTATACACTTATACACATTCTCTACTACTACTATTTATATAAACTATAAAACTATGAAACTGAAAATATTAAAAAATCTGTTTTTAGAAAAATTAAATTTAGCATCAAGATTTACTTCATCAAAAATTTCTTCTCTTCCATCTTTACAAGGAATATTATTAAAAACCGATCAAAAACATCTTCACTTCTATTCAACCAACCTTAGTTTTTATTTTCACACAAAAATAAAAATCCAAGAAGGACAACAACAACAAACAATAATAGAACCTAAAAAGATAATAGAATTTGTTTCTTTACTGCCATCAGGGGAAATTGATTTAGAGATAAAAGAGAATAAAATTATAATTTCATCAGGAAAAACAAAAGGAACATTTTCTATTATTAAAGCAGATGATTTTCCTTTTCCTCCTAAAACTGGAGAAAAAAAACAAAAAATAAAGACAGAACTTTTAATAAACAACTTGCCAAAAGTATTATTTACGGCGTCAAAAGACGAAGGACGACCAGCCTTAACCGGAGTTAATTTTATTAGGAGAAATGATGATCTTTTAATTGTTTCTACAGATGGATTTCGTCTTTCACTTATAAAACTAAAATCAGAAAAACAAAAAATTATTAAAGAAGAGGGGTCTTTTTTAGTTCCAGCAATTTTTTTAGAAGAAGTTATTAAGAGAATTGGAGACGAAGACGAAGTTCAGTTTGCATACTCTCAAAAAGAAAAAACCGTTTTTTTTAAAGCAGGAGAGGAAGAGTTCTCATCACGGTTAATAGACGGAGAGTTTCCTCCATTTGAAAAAGTTATTCCTGAAGAAAAAAAAACAACCGTTGTTCTTGATAAAGAAAAATTTTTAAGAAACATAAAGCTTGTTTCGGTCTTTGCCAGAGAGTTTTCTAATATTATTATTTTGTCTTTTACTAAAAATGGTCTTGAGTTAAAACCAAAAACAGATGAAGAAAACGAGACAAAAAGCTATCAAGAAATTGAGATAACAGGAGAAGACCAACAAACAGCGTTTAATTATCGATTTTTAATTGATTTATTAAACAACATTGATGAAAAAGAACTGATTATGGAAATGGTTAGGCCGGATGCTCCAATTGTTTTTAAAACTAAAAAAAACAAGGAGTTTCTTCATGTTATAATGCCAATAAGATTGACCGAAGATTAAAAAAAAATTATAATTCTCCAAGTTTTTCCTTACGTTCAATTTCTTCTTTAACAACATTTAAAAAGCGCTCAGTAGAAGAGAGCCTTTTATGTCCAACAACTTTTGCAATATATTCAACAGAAGAGCCATTCATTAATTGATGGGCAATAAAGGTGTTTCTAAGATCATTGACCGTTGCGTTTTCAATACCTACTTCTCTAAAGCAACGAGAGATGATTTGTCTAATGTTTCGTATCAAAAGAGGCTTGTTGGTTCGGGTGACAAACAAATGACCATTTGTGGTTTTTTCTCGAGTCTTTAAATATTTATTAATAGCTCTTTTAACCGCTTTGTTTAAAGGAACGATTCGTTTTTTATTGTTTCCATATGGGCGGATATGCAAAACATCATTTTTTATATCAGAAAACTGAATGTTAGATAGCTCTCCAATTTTTATTCCTGTTTGAAGAAGAACCTCGATTAAGGCATATGTTCGGGCGTTTTCTTTAGCAAAATCTCTTAATGCTCTATATTCTAACTTGCTAAAAATACGTGGAGGAGCTTGAACGTATTTAGGATGAGGGGTTTCTAAAGATGGGTTTTGGTCAAGAGTTCCCTGGTTTTTTAAATAGCGGAAAAAAGTTCTAACAGAATTAAGTTTTCTTGAAGCAGATTTTCTAGTATATTTTTCCGAAATAAGCTTGTTTATAAATCCGTCAATGTCTTCTTTTTTTACTTCTCGAATATCAGATTTTCCTTTTCCAGTTAAAAAACCAACAAATTGTTCAAGGTCTTTTTTATAAGCAACAAGAGTAAATTTTGATTTTTCTTGAGCTTTTAGAAAAGAAATAAATTTTTCGACTAATGAATAAGAAATAGAATAATCCATAATTCAACCCATAATATATCATAAAAAAACAAAAAAAACAAGAAAAAGAATAAAGAGAAAAACATCATCTCTTGTTTTTTTAGCTATATTTTGTTATAGTATTTTTTGTAAAGTCATAGAATGACAAAAAGTTCTTGTTTTTACTTAAAGGACAATTGTTTTTAAGGCTTACAAAGGTTAGTTTAAGGAGGAACACACTAAATGACCCCAAAAAAAACAAAAAGAGCTCTTGCTCACCCAATGGAAAAACTATTACAAAAGAAAAGCCTGCCAAAAATAACAAAAAGACAGGAGATTGAAGGAGAAATTATTTCTTTGTCTCAAAAGAAGATTCTATTTGACATTGGAGCCAAAACACACGCCTTGTTGGGGAATAGAGAAATAAAAGAGATTTTTCCATATCTTCCTTACCTTAAAGAAGGAAGCAAGATTAAGGTCAGAGTTGTGAGTGAAGAGGCTAGAGATGGTTTTCCAATTGTTTCAATGAGAAACTTTTTTAATAAAGGGAAGTGGGATATTTTAAAAGAAAAAAAAGAAAATGAAGAAAAAATAGAGGTTTTTTGTGGAGACTATGGAAAAGGAGGGGTTTTTGTTGATTTTATGGGGATTCGGGGAGTAATTCCAAAGATACAATTGCTTGATGAATTTATTAATCATCCAGAGAAAATCAAAGGAAAAAGAATAAAAGTAAAAATACTAGAGGTTGATAGAAAAAAAAATCGATTAGTTGTTTCCCATAAAGCGGCTATTTTTAATATTTCTCAAAAAGAATTAAAAAAAAGATTTAATGAAATAAAAGAAGGAAAAACATACAAAGCAAAAATATTAGGAACATCAAACTTTGGTATTTTTTGTGATGTTCAAGGGGTTGAGGGGTTAATTCACATTTCAGAAATATCTTGGGAAAAGGTGACTGATCCGTTAAGGTATATTAAAGTTGGAGAAGAAAAAGATGTTTTGGTGGTTGAGAAAAACAAAAAGGATTTTAAATTAAATCTTTCTTTAAAAAGACTTTCTAATGACCCTTGGAAAGATATAGAAAAAAAATATCCTAGAGATAAAGAGGTTGAAGGAGAAATTGTAAGAGAAGAAAGATATGGTCTTTTTGTTCGTTTAGAACAAGGAGTTGAAGGATTGATTCATACAAGCAAGTTAACCGGTAAAGAAAACTTTAAAAAAGGACAGAAAATAAAGGTTTGTGTAGAAAGGACAAATAAGAGAGATCGACGGATAAGTCTAATCCTACCTCAAAGAGAAAAACCAGTTACATATAGATAGAGAGACCAACTTTCGTGTATACTTATTTATATGGAGGGGCATCCGATTCCACGTCAAATTACTACCTTTGAATTTAAGCTTATTGGTTTTTTAACCTTAAAGCAGTTTATCTATTTGATTATTTTTATTCCTTTAGCCTTTATTGTTTTTAAACTCTTTCCTATTCCTATTTTAAATTTGTTATTGGCGATAGTTGTGGTTCTTTTGGGAATTGCCTTGGCTTTTGTTCCTGTTAACAGTCGGCCAATAGATGTTTGGATAAGAAACTTAATAAAAAGATTAACTTCTCCTACCCAGTTTGTTTTTAGAAAAAAAAACAATCCATTATATTTTCTTCAAGATATCTATTTTGTTGATGATCCACATATAATTTCTTCTCATATTAAGACCCAAGAAAAGCTAAACCAGTATTTTAGAAAAAAAGATGAGGAAAAAAAACTTAAACAGCCAAAAAAAAATTTAAACAAGATATTATTAAAATCAAGCAAAGATTTAAAAGGCCAAAAAAAAACTGGACAACCTCTAAAAAAAAACATACCTTCAAAAGAATTGAGACAAGTGAGTAAAACTCCTTTTTTTACAGGAATAGTGATAAACAATAAAAACCTTCCTCTTCCTGGAATTTTAATCTATATTAAAGATGAGAAAAACAACAAATTAAGGCTTTTGAAAACAAACCCTCATGGAATATTTGCTACTTTTAGACCATTACCTCAAGGAGAATATACTTTTGAAATTGTTGATCCAAGTGGAAAGCACTTTTTTGATACAATAAAAACTAAGATAGAAAAAACAAACCCAAAACCATTTAATTTTATTTCAAAAAAGGTTTTATAATGGTCAATTATAGATTTTGAATCCATCCGACTTGGAGAGGATATTTAAACTGTTTCTTATGGTAAAAAAACAAAAAGTATCTCAGGTGAAAAGTTCTACTCAAAACTTTATTGAGATAGAAGCGATTAGTAATGATGTTTTAATGATGAAAGATTTTTCTTGTGTTGTTGTTGTAGAAATAGGTGCGGTTAATTTTTGGTTATTGTCACAAGAAGAGCAGGAATCAATGGTTTATTCTTATGCGGGATTATTAAATTCGCTTTCTTTTCCAATTCAGATATTAATCCTGTCAAAAAGAATAGATATTTCTTCTTATCTAGAGTATTTAAAAGACAAGGAGGTAAAACAAAGGAACAATCTTTTATCGACGAGACTTAAAGGATACCGCCAGTTTATAAAAAACATTGTTAAAAAAAACACAGTCTTAGAACGTCGGTTCTTTTTTGTACTTCCTTTTTCTCCTTTAGAACTTGGTGTTTCTGGGGTGAACAAAAAAAAGCTTAATAAAGAATATGTAATAACCAGGGCAAAAACATCTTTATATCCAAAACGAGACCATCTGATTAGATTGTTATCAAAGACAGGTTTAAGAGCAACTGTTTTACAAAAACAAGAACTAACCGAGCTTTTTTTAAATCTATATAATCCTTCAGGAACTGGTCGTCGATTAGATCCGGTTGAAAGTTATACTGATGTTGTTATGACAACTGATTAAAATAATCTTAGTATGTTAAGTTTTTTAAAAAAATCAAAAAAAACAGACACTAAAAAACAGGCTAAAAACCTAGAGACAGTGGCTAATTTTTTAGCTAAAGGAAGTGTTTCAATAAAAGACATTATTGCTCCATCTTTTGTTGAAGTTGATTTTAATAATTTAAAGATCAACGATAAATACTATCGAACTTTTTATGTTGTTGGTTATCCTCGATATGTTGCTAGTAGCTGGCTGTATTCTTTGATTACTTTTGACCATCCTCTTTACATTTCTATGTTTGTTTATCCAACAGAGTCAAAAACAGTTTTAGATCAGCTAAAGCGGAAAATAGCGGAAATGCAAGCAACAATAGAAAGCGATATTAAAGCCGGTAAAGTTGTTGATCCATCGGTTCAGGTTGCCCTTGATGATGCTTTTAGTTTGCAGTCAGAATTAGCTAAAGGATCGGAGCGATTTTTCCAGTTTGGTTTATATATTACTATTCCCGCAGATAGTTTAAAGGAGTTAAACACGATTTCTAAACAAGTTGATTCAGTTTTATCATCGATGATGATTGTCGCAAAAAAAGCAACATTAGAGATGGAAGAAGGCTTCAAATCAACCTTGCCAATGTTTAAAGACGACCTTAATGTTTGGAGGAATATGGACACAACGTCTTTAGCAATGACTTTTCCTTTTTCAACCGCCTCTTTAACAAGCACTGAGGGAATTTTATACGGAGTTAATCAGCATGATTCGAGTTTAATTATTTTTGATCGTTTCAGCCTGGAAAACGCCAACTCTGTTATTTTGGGTAAATCAGGTGGTGGTAAAAGTTTTTTAGTTAAGCTTGAAGCCCTAAGATTGTTAATGATGGATGTTGATGTTTTAATTATTGATCCGGAGAATGAATATAAAAAACTAACTGAGGCAGTTGGAGGAGAGTTTGTGGTTTTTTCAACCGCTTCTCAGTATAAAATCAATCCATTTGAGTTAACCAAAGATAATCCAGAACCCGATGAACTGCAGAATAAAATTTTAGACCTTCATTCCTTAATGAAGGTGATGTTGGGAGAGCTTACTCCATCCCAAGATGCTTTACTTGACCGGTCTTTGGTTTTAACCTATAGGCAAAAAGGGATTACTCAGGATCCAGAAACATTTAGTAAAGAACCGCCTCTTCTTGAGGATTTATATAAGGTTTTTATTGGAATGGAGAGCCCTGAAGCCAGAGAACTGGCTGATCGGTTGGAAAAGTTTGTTAAGGGATCGGCCTCTGGTATTTTCAACCAACAATCAAATTTTGATATAAAAAACCCACTAACGGTTTTTGGGATTAGGGATTTAGAAGAAAATCTTAGGCCAGTGGCAATGTATGTTGTTTTAGATTATCTTTGGAACAAGGTTAGAAGAGATAAGAAAAAAAGAGTTTTAATTGTTGATGAAGCCTGGTATTTAATAAAACATAAAGACTCAGGAGCATATCTTTACAGCTTTGCAAAACGAGCCAGGAAATATCAGTTGGGACTAACAACTATTACTCAAGATGTAGAAGACTTTTTATCAACAGATGAAGGCAAAGCAATTATTACCAACTCAAGCTTGCAGATAATCTTAAAACAATCAACAGCAGCGGTCGATAAAATTTCAGAAACATTTTATTTAACTGGTGGAGAAAAACACTTTCTTCTTTCTGCTGGGGTTGGAGAAGGTTTGTTTTTTGCGGGTCGATCTCATGTTGGATTTAGAGTTATTTCATCAGAAGAAGAAAAAAAACTAATTGAATAGTTTAAAAACCTCCTTATTTTCAATTTGGGGAAAATATCTATAAAAACGAGAGACAGCGGAAAAACTTCGGTCATTATTAAGAATAAAAACCTTATTAAAATCTGAGGAATTAAAACCTCTTGGAGCGACTGGGGTAGCTAAAAATACTTTTTTTGCTTTAGTTGATTTTAAAAACAGACAGGCTGATTTAGCAGTTGATCCTGTTGCAATTCCGTCATCAGCTAAAATAACCCATTTGTTTTTAGGTAGTAAGATGGAGTCTTTTATGTTGATCTTGAATTGTTTGATATAATTTTTTTGTTTTATTTTAGCTATTTGGATTTGTTGATTGAGTTCTTTTTTACTCAAAGCTAAAGATTTGATAATAGCTTTGTTTAGATAAACAGACTTAAAGCACAAAGCTCCAATAGCTAATTCGGGATTATAAGGAGCTGGTATTTTAGCCACAATTAAAGGATAATGAGGAATATTTAATTTTTTTGATATTTGGGCGCCAATCACAACCCCTCCTCGAAGTAAAGAAAAAACCATTAAGTTATTTTTATGTCTTTTCAAGTCTTTATCCTTGGCTAGTTTTTTTGCTAGTAGTTGACCGGCTTCTTGGCGGTCTTTAAATATCATTGTTATTATTTTATAATAAGAACAACTGATTAAGAAATGAATGTTTGGGCCTGTAGCGTAATTGGTTAGCGCATCTCGCTGGCAGCGAGAAGGTTGGGAGTTCGAGTCTCCTCAGGTCCAC
>CAYTFR010000014.1:0-17626 GCA_964437175.1 uncultured Gammaproteobacteria bacterium
TTTTTATTCATATTTTTATTTTAACAGATCTCTAAGATAGATTTTTTAAATCTTTAATAAATAAGATTTTAGCTTAATATTAAACTGAAAAACTTTCAGTCCTTAGGACTTCATTTTTTGATATTATAAAGAGATAGAAGTATTAATATCATTAATATGAATTTAACTGAGTTGTCAGAGTTAGTCAAAAAATATTTACCATACACTATTTTAGGATTTATTATCCTATTAATATTTTTTTATATTTTTAAAATTGTGTTTTTATACACTAGTTTAGCTAATAAACAGCCACAAACAACCATTAATCCTATTTTTGAAAAAATTAGTCGTCCAAAAGTAAAAAAGACAGGATTAAAAGGTAAGTATAAGTATAGTTTAGACACAATTGAAGGTGAGCCAGTAACAGCGACAAAAGCAGCTAATGTTTATCTTCTGCCAAAAGATGTTACTAGGTTTGGGTATAGAGAAAAGGTATATCTAATTGCAAAAAACTTTGGTTTTGATACAGAGATTGATAAATATTTATTAAAGGGCAAAGAAGCTGTTTTTGAAAATGAAAATCAAAAATTATCAGTTGATATTACAAATTATAATTACTATTTTAAGTATAAATTGAGTTCAAATACTCTTCTTTTTAACCAAGTTGTTATTCCTTTGAAAAACAATATTGAAGAAAAAGCCAGAGAGTTTCTTTCTTCAGTTGGTCGCTATCCTCAAGGACTAGCCCAAGGTAGGGTTAATATTTCATATCTTTATTATGATCAAAACAACCAAGAATTTACTGAAGCTAATGATGATCCAAGAGCAAATGCGGTCAGAATTGATTTTTATCGGGCTGATATAAATGATTTCCCTATTGTTACTTCAGAGTATTTTAAAAGTCAAAACTATGTAATTATGATTTTTTATGAAAATGATTATAAAGTATTGGAATCTCAAGTAAGATTTTTTGAAAAATCTGATAACCAAGTTGGGATATATCCTTTAAAAACAGGGGAAGCTGTTTGGAAAGAATTAACTTCAGGAAAAGGAATCTTTATTAAAACTCCTGATAAGACAAGAAAAATAATAATAAAGAAGATGTTTCTTGGGTATTTAGACCCTGATATTTATCAGGAATATTTACAACCAGTTTATGTGTTTTTAGGAGATGATTTTGTTGGTTATGTTCCAGCAGTTAGTAATAAATATCTAAATTAATAATAGGAATGATTTAAATTTTTATGCAAATCTGTGAATAAAAAAAATACAATAGAATTTTTAGTTGAAGAGATTTTATATATCTACTTTAATGAATTTAACATTTTCTTTTATCCAGTTAATAATTTTTTCTGTATCGGAGAAACGATCTTCACTTTTGAGAATAACAATAATAAATTGATGTTCATTGTTTTTAAATAAACTGACTAAGTTTTCTCCAGCATTTTCAGTATGGCCAGTTTTTAGACCGCCTATTCCTTGAATTTTACCTAGTAATTTATTGACATTAGTTAGTTTATGAAAATATTTAAAGTCGACATCAGAAATTATAATTTCTTTTGTGGAGACAATTTTAGATAAATACTCATTTTTTAGAAGTTCACGGCTAGCCAGAGCTAAATCAAAAGCAGTTGTATATTGTAAAGGATGATCGAAACCGGCTGGATTTTGGAAATGGGTGTTGAACATTTTTAAATCTTTTGCCTTTTTGTTCATTAACTGAATAAAATTGTTGTAACCAAAACCATAAGCTAGAGCATAAGCGGCATCATTACCAGAATGGACTAACGCTCCGTACAAAAGATTTTCTACTGTGATTTTTTCATTTAAAATGAGACCCATAATATGACCATTATTCATAACCTTATTAACAGTTAAGACTTTATCTGGCTTATAAACATCATAAGCAACTAAAGCGGTAATAATTTTGGTTGTTGAAGCTGGGAGGAACTTTTTCCGAGCATTTTTTTCATAGACAGGAGTAAAAGAATTAAGATCAATTACATAAATAGACTGAGCAGTAATTTCTGGAAAATAATTATTTTTTCTTACTGGAAAATAGTTATTTTTAGTTTTTGGCTGATTATTAATTTTTTCTTTAAATAAGGGACGGTGATAAGCAAATATCTTAAAATAATATGAGTCGCCAGGATAAAAAAGAAAAAGAAGAGAATAAAGGACTAAAAAAAAATAAAATCTAAAAGGCATAAATTAAAAAACTTATAAGTCCTAACCGGTTTAATTTTTTAACTATATTTTATTTCTAATTCTTCTAATTGTGATTTTTCTACTTTTGATGGGGCTGACATAACAGCAGTTCGACCGCCTGAGGAAGCTGGAAAAGCAATTAATTCTCTAATTGATGGTTCTCCAAGAACAGCCATTAAAAAACGATCAATTCCAGGAGCAATTCCGCCATGAGGAGGAACTCCGTATTGAAAAGCAGTTAACATATGTTCAAATTGCTGTTTTTGAATATTAGTAAATCCAATTAATTCAAATACTTTTTCTTGTATTTTCGGATCATGAATTCTGATACTTCCGCCACCAACTTCATAACCATTTAAAACCAAATCATGTTGAAGACCTCGAACTTTTAAAGGATCTTTATTTAACAATGAGATATCATCAGGATGAGGAGAAGTAAACATATGATGTGAAGGAGCAAACTTTGCTTTGCCTAAGCCATGAAAAAAATCATCTTCAGTTTGTTCTTTAAATAAAGGAAAATCAATGATCCAAGCAAAAGCTAATTCATTTTTATCCTTTTTATTTTTTCTTAGGTCAGGTTTATCTGAACCATATTTTTTTATTGTTTGATTATGAGATAATCTTGGCCAGGGAGTTTGAGAAATTTTTTTATCAGGGAAGATTTCTTTGACTAATTTAGTAAAGAGTTTTTCAGTAAGATTTAAAATAGATTCTTGAGTGACAAAGGACATTTCAAGATCAAGTTGGGTGAATTCTCCATAAGCTCGATCAGCTCGTGGATCTTCATCTCGAAAACAACGGGCGATCTGGAAATATCTTTCAATACCAGCCACCATTAATAATTGTTTATATTGCTGAGGTGATTGAGGTAAAGCATAAAATTTACCTTTTTGAAGTCGAGAAGGGACAATAAAATCTCGAGCTCCTTCAGGAGTTGATTTAGTTAGAATTGGTGTTTCAACTTCAATAAAGTTACCCTTTATAAGGTGATTTCTAATAAAAGCGATTGTTTTTGACCTTAAAATTAAGTTTTCAGTCATTCGTTTTCGTCTCAGATCAAGATAACGATATTTAAGCCGGATTTCTTCGTCAATTTTATAACCATTGGTTTCAATAGGAAAGGGAAGAGTTTTTGATTTACTTAAAATCTTAAATTTTTTAGCTTCAATCTCAATCTGGCCGGTTTTTATTTTTGGATTGACCAGGTTTTTAGGTCTTTTTTTAACAACTCCTTTTATGTACAAAACATCTTCAGGAGAAATTTGTTTAAAATCTTCTGGACCAACAATCTGGATAATGCCTGATCTATCACGAAGATCAATAAAAACAATTTTTTTATGATCTCGTTTGCTGTCAACCCAGCCATAGAGCTCCACTTGTTGATTGATTTTATCAACCGTTTGAGTAATAAATATTTTTTTCATAATAAATGTTATTATATCTTTTTCAACTGATCATGACAAGAGAAAAGATTTTCTCTTTTGAAATTTTTATAGAAAAAGAAGAGACTTTATTATAGTATTAATATTAAAATAAGTATTTTACATTCCCTCTTAATTTTTCATTACTTTGCCATCTGTTTATCTCCAGATTATAAACAACATCAACTTTGTTTCCTGGTAAAAGATTAAAAAACTCATCTTTGGAGTTAAAAATAATTAGCTCTAATAAATGAAAATCTTTTAGTGGATCTTTAACAAAAAGTTTTAAATGATTATTGTTTTTGCCAAAGGTCTGTTTTTTAATAATTTCTACTTGGCTGTAAAATTTAGGTTTAGGATTGCCGATTCCAAATGGTTCGAGTTTTTCAATTAATCTAGCTAGTTTTAAATTTACTTGAGAAACTGGAATTTTTAGATCAACTTGAATGGTTTTTATTAAATCTTTGTCATCAATTATTTTATTAGCTTTTTTGAATGCTTGGTTTATAAACAAATTTAATTTGTTTTTCTCAATTGTAAAACCAGCTGCTTGTTTATGACCACCAACATTAATAAGAAACTTTTTTAAAGATTGTAAAAAATTAGTGATGTGAAAACAAGGAATAGATCGAGCCGAAGCTTTAAAAATACCATTACTTTCAGTTAAGACAATTGTTGGCCGATAATATTTTTCAACTATTCTTGAAGCGATAAGGCCAATGATTCCTTCATGCCATCGGTCAGATTTTAAAATAATTATTTTATTTAGTTTTTTTGCTTTGATTAAAGCTTCAACTTGTTTTTCAGCTTGAGCAACTGCTTTTTTAACCATATCCTGCCTTTCTTTATTTTTTAAACCCATATGGTTAGCTAAAGATTGAGCTTTGTTTGTTTGATTGGTGCATAAGAGTCTTAGAGCATTAATTGCATGTTCTAATCTGCCCAGAGCATTAATTCGAGGAGCAATAATAAAACCGACCTCATAAGTAGAGATGTTTTTGTTTTCTATGTTAGCTTCTTTTAAGATATGTTTTATACCGATCCTTTTAGTCTTAGAAAAAGAATTTAGACCGTATTTAGCAATACTTCTTGAGTAGTCAGTTAAAGGAACAAGATCAGCAATTGTTCCGATAGTTGCCAGACAGAGATAATCAGTCTGAAAATTAATTGTCAATTGTTGATTGGTTTTTTGATCAGTTTCCTTAATAAAATAATTATAGATTTCTTTGGCAAAAAAATAAGCCACTCCAGAACCAGATAACTGAGGGATGTGAAAAATAGCTTGGGCATTTTTAGGAATAGATTTAGGTTTAAGATGATGGTCAGTAATAATAATTGGAATCTTCAAGGTTTTTGCATAAGTTACTTCTTCATCAGCGGTAATTCCATGATCAACACTAATTATTAAACTAGGCTTGTAAAGCTTTTTGATTTTATCAATTCCTTTTTTTGAAAAGCCATAACCTTCATTTTGGCGGTGAGGGACATAAGGCATAACCTTAAAACCTAAAAAATAAAGTGTTTCCCATAAGATAGCTCCTCCAGTAATTCCATCAGCATCAAAATCAGTATAAATAACAATCATTTCTTGGTTTTTCTTTATTTTCTTTAAAAGAGGGATGATTTTATTAAATTCTTTTTTTAGTCCAAAATCTTTTAAGGTTGTGTTTAAAGGTGAGTCTGGATTTAGAAATTTAGCTTGATTTTTTATAGAACGATTTTTAAGAATTATTTTAATAATCTTATCTTCAGATAGAGATTGATTAGGAGTAATTTCTTCTTGAAAAGCTATCTTCATTCAATTATTGTAGCAGATTTTTTTATATTAAGCCTTTACCGCGAAAGATTTTAGGTTTTAACCAATCTTTAGGTGGAGGAGAAGTATCTTTTAAAGGTTCTTTTTCTACTGAATCTATTGGTTTAACTGTTTGTTTTTCGTTAGCAGAAGGAATTGTTGATGATTTAGTATTTTGAAAGTCAGATGGTTGACTTTGAGGATTAATAGGTCTTGTATTTTGGATACGAGGTTGGTTATTAGTTGGTATTTGATTTCTTATTGGTTGAGTTTGGGAAATCATCGGTTGGTTAGGGGTCATCCTTGATGTGGTTGGTTGTGTAGCTCTTGGTTGATATGGTTGTTGTCTAAGGCCAAAAGTTGTTTGAGTCGGAGGTTTTTTAATGGCTCCTTTTTTCAGTAATAAGGCAGAGTTCTCTAAAGTTTTTGCATTAACAGAGTATGAACTAAAATTATTAGTTGCAGTTGTAATTCCTCTGTAAAGATTGGTGGCAATCTCTTTATCAATTTCAATTGATAAAGATTTAATTATTTTAAGGGCCATTTCTGAAGAAGAAGAGCTTGTTTTATCAACAAAATTTATTGTGCCAAAGTTAGTATTAGTTAGATGTCTATCAATATTAATAATCTCAACTCCTTGAAATCTATTTTGATTGTCTTCATAAATAGATCCAAGAGCCTTTAAAGTTGGTGTATCAATTGTAATAATAAAATCAATTTCACCTCCAGAATATGAGTATTTTACTTGATTTGGGTTGAGTTTTGATTGTCCTGATTGAGGAATGACTATGAGATTGAATTGATTGTTTTGGATATTATAATCGACTTTATCTACAGATCCGTCTGAGTATGGAAAAGAGATAACTAAATTACTGCCTCCAGTTCCAAGAGTGGATTGAATTTTATCAACGGCAAAGAGATCTGAGGTTAATTGATTACTACAGGTTAAAGATATTGTTTTACCAAGCTTAGTTAAAGCTAAATACAAGCTGGTGGCAGTAGCTAAACAATCAATAGAAGGATTAGGTGGAAAAACAATTGATCCAGCCTTGTTTTTTTGAATAATCTCAACTATTCTATTTATTGAATTATTAGGTGTCATAATAGCTGATAAAGTTTTATAACATTTACTATGAGATGAATTTTACCACATCTCCTATTTTAATGTCAAGTTTTGGTTCAAAAACCATTCCGGCTTCCTGATCTTTTTTAATTTCATTAACAGACTTTGCTCTGATTCTCAAAGAAGAAAGTTTCGTTGTCCCAATTAATTTATTTTCTCTGTATATTTCTCCAGTATCTCCTAAATTTACTTTTCCTTTTGTTGCTTTTGTTCCATAAACTGTTTGGTTATCAATAATAAAAGTCGCTAATATTTTTGCTATTCCTTTAATGTTTTTTTGTTTTTTCTCTTTTTCTTTAATTAAATTAGCTACTTCATGAAGTTCATCTAGTAATTCATAAATAATTTTATAATTTTTTATGACAATATTTTCTTGTTTGGCAAGATCTTTAACTTGTAGATTTAATCCAACTGAAAAACCAATGATTATTGCCTTTGATGCTTTAGCTAGAAAAACATCAGATTTATTAATGTTACCAACAGAAACCAGAATAATATTAATATTGTCTTTTTTAGTTAATGAATCAGTGATTGCTTCTATTGATCCTTGAGAATCTGCTTTTATTATTATATTTAATTTTTTTGTTTTTTTTTCATTAATAAGATCTTGTAAATCAATCATTTTTTTAGCTGGAGCTAAAACTTCCTTTTTCTTTTCTTTAAAAGTAGAAGATAAGATTGTACCAACATCAGGCAGTTTTTGGAACCCTAAAAGTTCAAACGGTGTTGAAGGAAGAACAGAATTCAATGATTTTTCTTGGTCATTAATAATCGCTCTAACTTTGATTTTTGTTTCATTACAATAGACAAAATCACCTACAGTCAGCAGGCCGTCTTTTATTATAACGCTAGCAACAATGCCTCTTTTATCTTTTTTAGTTTCAATGATATAAGCTTTTAATGGATTTTTTGGTGAATAAGACAACTTAAGATCGTTTGATAAAAATAGAATAGCTTCTAAAAGATCATTAACGCCTTGACCTGTTTTTGCAGAAATCGGGACAACTATTACATTACCTCCTTTTTCTTCAGTAATTACTTCATGTTTCATTAAATCTTTAATTGCTTTTTCTTTTTTTGTCCCTGGTAGATCAATTTTATTTAAAGCAACAATGAATTTCATTTTTGCTGATTTAATATGATAAATAGATTCTATTGTTTGCGGTTTGACTGATTCTTTAATATCAACCACTAAAACCGCGATATCAGCAATGTTAGCTCCTCGAGCTCGGAGTTTGCTAAAAGCTTCATGTCCTGGAGTGTCAATAAAAGTAATTTTTTCAGTCGGGTATCCTTTTATCCCAGTAGAGACTTCATAAGCTCCAATTTTTTGGGTAATTCCTCCTGATTCGTTCTTTGTTATACTACTTTTTCGAATGAAATCGAGTAAAGTTGTTTTGCCATGATCTACATGGCCAAGGATTGCAACGACTGGTGGACGAGGAAATGTTTTAGTCATAAAAATAATAAATTTAACAACCTAATATTTATGGGTGAGGCTGTTATGCTTTTTTTTCTTTTTTATCAGTTTTTTTCTTTTTTTCTTTTTTATCTTTGTCAGGAGTAGCTTTTTTTGGAGAATCTTTTTTTACCTGGACAATATCTATTTCATAATCAGTTAACTGAGAAGCCAGATTTACATTTACTCCATTTTTTCCTATTGCTAAAGCTGCTTGAGTTTCATTGACATAGACTTTAGCCTTTTTGTTTTCTTTATCAATCTCAATCTGAGATAATTGAGATGGTGATAAAGCAGCTGTGATGAAAAGTTTATCATCTTTATTCCATTGGATAATATCAATTTTTTCATTGCCTCCTAATTCATCAGTTACGGTTTGAACTCTAATCCCTTTTTGTCCGACACAAGCACCAACAGGATCAACTCCAGTTTGAGATGAATATACAGCAATTTTTGCCCGTTCTCCTGGATACCGAACCACTTTTTTAATTTTAACCGTGTTATTACTTATTTCAGGTACTTCTCTATTAAATAATTTGTTAATAAGTTGTGGAGAAGCTCTGGAAATAATAATTTTTGGATTACCAAATCTATCTTCAACAATGTCTTTTAAATATATAATTAGCCTAGTATTTATAATATATTTTTCGTTTTTAATCTGTTCTTCTTTTGGTAGAACAGCTTCGGTTTTTCCAATGTCTAGATAGGCATTTTGACCATCAAAACGAATAATTCTTCCTTTTAATATTGTTCCAACTTGTGATTTATAATGTTGAACAACAGTCTTTTTTTCAGCTTCACGTATTTTTTGTAATATAACTTGTTTAGCTGTTTGAGTAGCGATTCGTCCAAATCCAGGCGGAGTAATATCTTTATTGTCTTTTAATATTTTTGCTTCTCCAGTTTGCTTATTAATTTTTACTTTTAAGATTTCTTCAGTATTTTCATCATTTTCATCAAGAAGATATTCTTTTTTAAAAGCAGCTAGGATAGCAGCTTCTATTGAAGACAAAACATCATCGCTAGAAATACCTCGTTCAGTTGCTACTTGGTTAAGAGCGAGAGCAAACTCGCTTTTTACTATTGACATATTTACCAATTTTATCACGTTAAGGGTAGTTTTACCAGTTAAGAAGTTGTTTTTTTATCAGATGAAGTTTATTTATTTTCTTTTTCCTTACTTTTTTCTTCTTTTTCTTTGATTTTATCTGGTTGTTTTTGATCACTGGCTTCTTTTTTTTCTTCTTTTAATGGTTTTTCTTTTTCAGTTTCTGGTTGAGGTTCAGTCTCAGCTTCAGTTTCAGCTTTAATTTCTTCTTCTTTATGAGCGGTAATAGAGACGACAACCTTGTCTTGAGGATCGAGAATAGTAAATTTTTTTGATTTAGAAAGATCAGATATTTTAATTTCCTGACCAACCTCTTTTAAGGTTGAGATATCAATGTCAATTGATGATGGAATATCTGATGGAAGAGCTTTTAGTAATAAAGTTTTTGTTCCAACAATTAAAACACCACCTTTTTGAGAAACTGCTTCTGATTCTCCAATAATTTTTATTGGAACAGAGGTTTCTATCTCTTTTTTTAAATCAATTTTTCTAAAATCAACATGAAGAACATTACCAGATACAGGATGTATTTGAAGATTTTTTATTAAAGCAGGAATTTCTTTTTTATTAAGTTGAAGATAAATTATTCCAGTTTTATGGTTGGTTCTATAAGCTTGAAGAAATAATTTTGTATCAATCGTGACAGGAGTGGATTTAAAGTTTTGTCCAAAAATATTAGCCGGAATTTTTCCTTCTCTTCTAATTTTTTTTACTTTTTTGCCAAAAATTTTTCTTTGACTTAATTTTAAAACTGTTTTATCTTTTTTTTGTTTAGACATAAGTTTTTAAGACAATAATTTTTTGAAGCTATTCTTTGATTAATTCTATAAAAAAAATCTTATCAGCCGATAAAACAGTATTATAAATTATTGAATCTCCTTTTACAAGGGGAGTAAAGTTTTGATTAATTAAATAAATGTTTTTTGGCATTCTAATTTTTAGATTGAGGTCACTGTTTGATGATCCGATTTGTTTTTGAATCATTAATTGATATACTCCTTTTCCTTTTTTAAACTTTGGTTTTAATTGATAATCTATTTGAATATCAACAGTTTTTTTAGGTTCTACTTTAAAGAAAAAATTGATTGTTTTCTGTTGTTTGACTATTTCTTCATAATTTTTTACTAAAACACCATTCTTAGTAATTTTTTTGACAAGACTATCTTTAGGTATGAGAAATTGGAAATAATTACTGTATGGTCCTCCTGGGAAAACAGAGTTTGGTGAGTTGTTTTTGATTTTTAATTGGAAACTTGTTTTAATTTCTCCTTGAGAATTAATTAATGTCTTTATATTAATTGAACGGTTAATAAAAAAATTTGTTTTATTTCCTCCTAGATTAGAATCAATTGGAAAAAGATAGTTAACCAGACAGTTTTTAGAACTGGATAAGCATTTTGGCTCAAGGATTCTTCCAGACCAGTAAAAAGAATCAAATAGTGATTGGATTTTTCTGTTGTCTAGGTAAACAGCAATTTGTTTTTCATTTAAAGATTTATAAGTTTCTAATCCTAAAGTTTTCCAAGAAGCAGTTTCAGTATTAAACAATATGTATCTGGCTAAAGAACCTAAAAATGTTTTTTTTTGTGTTGATCCAGGAAAAAACTTATTTTCAGCATAAAATTGAGTTTTTAAATAAAAGTTATCTTTATTAATTTTTTCATTATAATCTTCTAGATAAATCTCGCCAAAAGCTTTTAATATGTTTTGAATTCCTGTTGTGGTGATTAAGATTACGCCAGAAAAATCATTCTTTTTTATTTCTTTATCCAAAAAGAATTTTGCCTGAATATAATTTTCTAATAAATCAGGTGAAAAATTAGAATCTCTTAAAAACCAATGATTCATATTTAGATACTGTTTAATTGCTTTTGGCGGTTCAATATGAGCTTTTAATTGACCGTCGGCATCATAGACATCATAAATGCTAAAGTTCTCTAAGGTAAAATCCTTTATGGTTAATATTCCAAATGAACCAATAAAGCCTCCTCCTGGTCGAAGCTCCATATTGTTAGCAAATAAAAGCAAATATTTTTTTGTTGTTTTTTTAGCTAAAAGTTCATCAGAGTAATTTAAAATACTTTTTGTTTTATAAATCATATTAGAACTTTCTTTTAACGATTGTTTTATCTTTTTTAATTGTTCAATATTTGATGGTAGTTTTTGGTTTAGAGAATTGATACCTTCTAGTAAAAAATCAAGGTCAGATTTAAGTCTATTAATTCTAAGAGTAAGAAGTTTTTTTTCATGGTTAGTTTTATCTTTTTTTTGTAAAAGGGGAAAGATTTTTTTGCTGTTTTTTTCAATAGAGATAGTTTGTTCTAAAACATTTAATAACTTGCTATTAATCTCAATAGCTTGTTCAGAATACAAGGCTAATGAAAACAATAAATAAGTTGGTCGAACAGGAGCAAAGAGTTTTTTTGCTATTCTTAAAAAAGAGTTTGAAAGACCAATATATTTTTGAGTCTCTTTTATCTTTTCTTGTTTAAAGTTTTCTACTCCTTTATAGCTAAAAAATAATGAAGACATTAAAAAAGGAATAAAAAGGATATGAATTAAAAAAAGGAGAAGAAAAGAAAATATTATTAGTTTGTTTTTAGAAAGTTTTTTTTCTTTTTTTAATAAACTAAAAAAAATTTTTTTCAGATTTGTTTTTTTTGATATTTTTGTTGATTTATTTTCAGGTAAATTAATATCAAGAAAACGCTCTTTGCTTTTTGAGATTGAAAACCAAAGGATTTTATCAATGATTTTTTTAGAATTGTTTTTTGCATTAACCGCAATTATTTTATAGTTTATTGATTGTATTTTTCGAAGATTATCTTTTGCTTTTTTAAGTAAAGGGCTGTTTTGAGTATAAATAAAGACAACCTTACTGGTTTTTGAGATTAAAGATAGTCGTTTAGAAAATGGGAAGTTAATTATAAAGATATAATTATATTTTGTTAAGTTTTTTACTGGTTGAGATGAAACGAAAACTTGAGTATCATACTTATTCAACTCAACTTTTAATCTTTGACCTAATTTTGATTGTTCTTGGTCAATAATAAGAGCTAATTGTTTTTTATTTGATAATTCAACAGTTAAAGACATAATTCTATCTATATTGTATAATTTCTTCATGCTTAATGAAGAGAAAATAGTTGTTTTTTCTAACTTAAGAAAGATTAAAAATAAAAATATTGTTTTAGTTGGCGGTTGTTTTGATATCTTACACTATGGTCATCTTATTTTTCTACAAAAAGCTAAGAAACAAGGGAATTTTTTAATTATTGCTTTAGAATCTGATAAATTTATAAGAGAAAGGAAAAAAAGAGGAGCAGTTCATAATCAACAACAGCGGGCAGAAATACTTTCAAGTATTAATTTTGTTGATTTAGTTGTTAAATTGCCGTATTTTTCATCAGATAAAGAATATACTAACTTAGTTAAAAAGATAAAACCAAGAATAATTGCTGTTTCAGATAAAGATCCTTACCTGGAGGAAAAAAAGGAACAAGCCAAATTGGTTAATGGCCAATTAAAAATCGTTTGTGGGTTGGTTGAGGGATTTTCTAGTTCAATGATTATAAAGAATCTTTCTTCTTCTTAATTGTATTTTACTTAGCTAGTTTATAAATATAACCTAAGAGATTAATTTACAGACACTAAAAAAACACCCGTTTAAATCATGAATAAATAGCTTTTACAAGCTGTTTATCCTCACACCATTTAAAAAATAGCGACGAGTTTTACCCGTAAAAACTTCCAATAAATAGAATAACTAAAGATAAAAAAAATGTTATTTTTATAATCTTAAAACAACAAAATTTTAGCTAGCTTTTCTTATTTTATACATTCCTGTTCCACAATCAGGGCAATTTGCTTTATGAGCTGGTTTACCATTTTTCATAGTTACTTCTTCTGGATTAGCTACTTCTTTTTTTTCACGACATTTTACACAATACATTGAAGCCATAACTATCACCTCCCTTCGAACTCTGCAGTTATAACAGAGAAAGATTAATTTATAATTTTATATTTTTTTCTAAAGATAATTTTTTTTACCTCAATAATTTATTGAGATTATTATTTCTAGTTAAATTGTTAAAGATAGAACTTAAGATACCCAATATTAACAAAATAAAGGAAAAATTCAATACCTATAAGAATAATGGTTATTAAAAGACTTTTCTTAAGATCACTAATAAAAAATTTTTTTAAAAGATTATTCTCATTGTTTTTTTTAACTTCAACTTGAGTTTCTCTTGTTTTTACCTTTATTGTTGTTAATGGTTTTTTTTCTTCTATTTTTGGCTGATGATCAACTTTTTTTGATGGTGTTTCAGTGGTTTGGGATACTTTTTTTTGTTCTATTTGTTGTTCTAACAATTTGTATTTGCGACGATATTGGGCAATTATTTTTTCTTTTTTAGTTTTCTTAGGCATATGAAAGATTATCATATTGACAGTATTTTGTAAAGAGGTTAGAATAGGGATGTTAATAATAGAATTTTGATAATTATGTATGTTTATGGTATTTTTGGATTTATTTTTGTTTGGCTATTATTGTTAAGTTGGGTTGTTTTTTCTACAAGAAAGCATTATCATAATTTAGTTAGCAAAACAAAGAAACAAAAGATAGATGACATATTAGACAAATTATTGGAAGATATAACTGAGAAAGAAAAAACCATAAAGATTATTCATCAGGAGATAAAAAAATTAAAAGAAGAATCATATAATTATATTCAGAAAGTAGGTATTGTCCGATTCAATCCTTTTAAGCAGATGGGTGGAGAGCAAAGTTTTGTTCTCTCGTTTCTTGATAAAAATAACAATGGTCTTGTTGTAAACTTTATTTATACTAGAGAGGGAATGCGAATATATTCAAAAGAGGTTGAATTTGGTAAGGGAAAAAAATATCCTTTATCTAATGAAGAGAAAAAAGCGGTTAGAAATGGAATTTAATTAAATTATGTTACAATTTTGAGATTCTGAAGGACTGATTTAAGAGTTCTTAGATCTTTAATATATTTTTATGAATAAAAAAGGAGTTTATTTAATTTCATTATTTATCTATCTCTTCTCAGCTTATATTTCTTATGCTTATATATCACCAAATTTAGGAGGTTTTTTAGAACAAAAAAAAGATATAGTTTTAAGTCCAATCTCAAAATACAAGCCACCGGAAGGCAATAAAGACGGGATAAAATCAAACAATGAACCAAAAACAGAACCTTGTCCGTTAAATGGAAAATTGTATTCTAAATCCCAGAAAGAAGTTTGGGAAAAACGCCGTCCATTAGGGATTATGATTGAGAATCATGTAAAAGCCAGGCCACAATCAGGATTATCATCAGCGGATGTTGTTTACGAAGCAGTTGCTGAAGGTGGGATAACAAGGTTTTTGTCAATTTTCTATTGTCAAGATGCAGCTTATGTTGGGCCGGTGCGGTCTGCTAGAATATACTTTGTTAAAACACTTCAGGGTTATGGAAAAAATCCTTTATATGGGCATGTCGGAGGCGCCAATACTCAAGGGCCAGCTGATGCATTGGGAGAGATTAGAACTTTGGGTTGGGGATCTTTAAATGACCTTAATCAGTTTTCTGTTCCTTTTCCATACTATTGGCGAGATTATGAAAGATTGCCAAATAGAGTAACTGAACATACGGTTTATACGTCAACTTCTAAATTATGGAAGTATGCAAAGAAAAATCGTAAGTTAACTAATGTTGATCAATCTAATAACTCATGGGATGAAACATTTTCTTCATGGGAGTTTATTGATGAAGCGAAGGAGATAGACAGGGGAGAAGTATCAAATATTGATTTTAGTTTTTGGAGTCGGTATGATTCAGACAATTATTCAGTTTCCTGGAATTATGATAAAAAAACTAATAGTTATAAAAGAAAAAATGGAGATAAACCTCATCTGGATAAGAACAATGGACAACAGCTAGAATCAAAAAACATAGTGGTTGTTTTTGCTAAAGAATCTCCAGCTAATGATGGATATCCAGGAGGGCATCTTTTGTATAAAGTTGTTGGGGAAGGAAAGGCTTTAGTTTTTCAGAATGGTAAGGTTATTAAAGGAACATGGCAAAAACCAGATGAAGAGACACAGGTTAAAATATATGATGCGAGTAAAGATGAGGTTTCTTTTGTAAGAGGAAAAATCTTTATTGAAATCTTACCAATTGGAAATGAAGTTAAGTATTAATTAAAGATTAAATACAAAGATTTGAAATTTCTTTACTTTTTTAAGATTTAGAGTTTTTATAATGTTAAAGCATCTTATTCCTTCAAAAACAAGGAGAAAAATTTTGAAGATTTTTTTTCTAAATAGCAATGAGAATTTTTATTTAAGAAAAATTGTTCGAGATATTAATGAAGAAGTTAATGCTGTAAAAAGAGAACTTGATATTTTATATTCAGCTAAGTTATTGAAAAGAGAAAGAAGATTGAATAAGGTATTTTATAGACTTAATAAAAACTGGATATATTACAATGAATTTTTAAAAATTATTGCTAAAGGTAGTTATTTTGTTAAACCTTTTTTAAAAAATATCTCAAAACTGGGCAAGATAAAATATATTGTTATTTCTGATAAATTAATAAAAAAAATTCCAATAAAAGAAAATGAGATATATATTTTAATAGTTGGCATTATTGTAGTTCCAGAAGTGAGTGGAATAATTAATCAAATAGAAAAACAGTTTGGTCAAGAGATTAATTATACTGTTATGACAGAGAAAGAGTTTTCTTTTAGAAAAAAGAATAATGATCCTTTTATTTGGCGTTTTTTACGTCAATCAAAGATTATGTTAGGTGGCAGTGAAGATGATTTAATGAAATAAAAATATCCATTAAATTGTTTTTACAAGCCTTGATTATTAGAAATTTAACAAAAAGTTTTTTAAGTTAATCAGAATGAAAATAATTAAAATTGTTGTTGTTTTGTTGATTTTAGGACTTGTTGTTTGGATTGATCTTCCTGAAAATCTTCCTCCTATTAAAGTTTCTTACAAAAGCTTTAAGGTGAACTTTAAAATAAAACCTCTTTCAATTAATTATCAATTTTTGGGTATCAAGATAAAAAAAGATTTTAAGACTCACTATGGATTAGATTTAAAAGGTGGTAGTCATTTAGTTTTTGAGACTGATATCTCAAAACTAAAACCAGAAGATATTTCTGATGCTATAAAGTCTTCAAGGGATATTATTGAAAAAAGAGTTAATTTTTTTGGAGTAACTGAGCCAGTAGTTAAAACTATTAAATCTGGAAACAATTATCGAATTTTAGTTGATTTGCCAGGAATAAAAAATGTTTCTGAAGCTATTCAATTGATTGGGAAAACAGCTCAGTTAACTTTTAAAGAAGAAGCAACCTCAGAAGCAAAAGTAGCAACAAGCACTCCTTTATTTTTAAGACTAACCAAAGAATCAGGGTTAACTGGAAGACATATTAAAAAAGCCAAAGTGGTTTTTGATTCTCAGACTGGGAAACCACAGGTTGGTTTAGAATTTACTGAACAAGGTGGGAAACTATTTACTCAAGTAACAAAACGAAATCTTAACAAACCGTTAGGAATATTTATTGACAAATTATTAATCTCTGCTCCAGTTGTTTCGCAGGTGATTAATGATAATAATGCCGTGATAACAGGCAATTTTAGCGTTAAACAAGCTAAAAAGTTAGCCATTAGTATTAATAGTGGTGCTTTACCTATCTCAATAAAATTGATAGAACAAAGAAATATTGGGCCGACATTAGGAGCAGAACAAGTAAGAAAAAGTGTTTATGCAGGAATGATTGGTTTAGTAGCGGTTATTCTTTTTATGATTGGATATTATGGGAGGTTCGGTTTAATTGCTACAATGGCATTACTTATCTATGGTATGATTTCTTTAGCCATATTTAGGATTATTTCAGTTGTTTTAACCTTACCTGGAGTGGCTGGGTTTATCCTTTCAATTGGTATGGCGGTTGATGCGAATATATTGATTTTTGAAAGAATAAAAGAAGAGATCCGTAAAGGAAAAAAATTAGAGATTGCAATTCAATTAGGGTTTGGAAGAGCCCTTGATGCAATTAAGGATGCTAATTTTACAACTTTATTGGTTGCTTTTATTTTGTTTAATCCTTTAAATTGGGATTTTTTACCTCAGTTTGGTATGGTTAGAGGATTTGCTTTAACTTTAGCTATTGGAGTATCAACGAGTTTATTTACAGGAGTGGTTATTACTAAAAGATTGATAGATATCTTTTATAAAGAGACAAAAGCCTAAATGATAAGTAAAACGTTTTCAATTTTTAGATATTAAAATTTAGAGTTTAAAACAACAATGGTAAATTTTCTTAAATATAAATGGCTTTATTTTATTATTTCTTCTTTAGTTCTTTTAGTGGGATTTTATTCTATTTTTCGTTGGGGATTTCATTTTTCAATTGAGTTTATTGGTGGAACAAACCTTTCTTATAGTCTTAATAAAGACATAAATAAAGAACAGATAAAAAAAATAATCAATAAAAATAACATTG
>CAYTFR010000015.1:0-4997 GCA_964437175.1 uncultured Gammaproteobacteria bacterium
TTTCTGGGTGCAGACTAAGGAGAAGTTGGAGCTATTGTTTCGGTTGGGGTGATAGTTAGTGTTGGAGTTGGTTCTGAGGTTGGTTTTTGGTAATCCCAAGGTTTATTTATTCCGAATTTAACTGTGCTTTCAGCTGTTTTATCTTTGGTATTGGTTGCTTTGATTTTTAATTCGTAAACTCCATCTGTTAGATCAAAGTCTTCATTGATCTCGTTTTTGTTTTCTTTATACTTTAAGGTTAGTTTGTTGTTAAGATAAATTTCTATTTCTTTAATTGGTTCAATGCTATTGATTTTAGCATTAAGAGTTATTTTGTTTGAGTTTATTTTTTCTTTGTCTTTTGGATTTTTTATCTGAATGATTAGTTGGTCTGATTGAGAGTCTGATATCTCAGTTGGATAATGCAATTTATCATTGTTTTGTTGACTTGCCCATTGGTCAATTCCTTCTTGCCATCGATTTTTTCCGTTAGTTGAGATAGGATCTTTTTCTGTAATGACAATAAAGTCTTTTTCTTCGTAATTACCTGATTTTATCTCTATTTGGTTAGCTAGTTTTCCATTTGATTTTGATATTTTTAGTTTTTTATAAAAAGGAGAAATATCTTTTGGTTCGGTCCCTTCTATGAAATATTCGCTTCTTGTTGGGTATCCTTCTTTTGGTAGTCCGCCTAGATAGGCGTCAATCTCTAGCGCTTTGACATCATCAGGTTTGTCAATGATTCCGTCGGAGTATTTTTTTAGAGCAGAGACCATCATTTTATGCCAGATTGGTGAAGCTCCTGTTAAACCAGAAGCTATTTTTTTGTTCATTGGGCTGTTATCATTATTCCCTACCCAGACACCAATAGTGATGTCTTTTGTAAACCCAACTGTCCAGTTATCTCTTTTGTCATTGGTTGTTCCTGTTTTGACACTAACTGTTTTTCCAGGTATCTTGAGATAAGAATTTGCTCCGAATTCGTCTTTTCGAGCATTGTTATCAGATAAAATATGAGAAATTAAAAAAGAGATTTCTGGAATGAGAACTTTTCTTCCTTTTTCTTCTTTTGGTTTGTAAATAGTGTTGCCTTTAAAATCAGTAATTTCAATAATTGATTGAGGGTTTTTTTGAATTCCACCTCTGGCAAAAACAGAGTAAGCTGAGCTTAGATCAAGAAGGGTTGTTTCTCCTCCACCTAAAGTAATGGCTAAACCAAAACGTTTGAGGTTTTTTTCGTTAGGTTCGAGTGTTTTTAAACCCATTTGAGAACAGAGTGATAAAAAATCTTTAATTCCTGACATGGCTAAGATTTTTACTGCAGGAACATTAATTGAATTGCCTAAGGCAAAGCGAATTTGAACTGGACCTCTGAATTTACCATCGTAATTAACAGGGATATATTCTTTATTTCCTTGATCAGGAAAAACAGTTTTTGTGTCCATGATAACTGTTGCTGGAGTGTAGCCTTTTTTAAAAGCTAAGGCATAAGTAATTGGTTTTATGGCTGAACCAGGCTGGCGAAATCCTAGAGAGGCATTAAATTTTCCGTAAGTTTGATTATTAAAATCATATGAACCAACCATAGATAATATTTGGTCAGTTTTTGTGTCGAGAATGATTAAGGATCCATTGCTTACTTTAAATTTTTTTAGTTTTTTAATTTCGTCAGTAACAATTTTTTGAGCTTTTTCTTGAAGATCTAAAGAAAGTGTTGTTTTGACTTTTATTCCTTTTTCAAAGATTTTTGGGCCAAAAATATCTTCGATTTGTTTTTTTACGTAAAAGACAAAATGAGGAGCTTTGATTGATATTCCTTGAGTTTTAAAGGTTATTTTATCCATTTCTTTAATGGCTTTTTTTTCTTGGGCTTGAGATATATATTGATCTTCGCGCATTCTTCTTAAAACATTTTTTGCTCGGGGTTTCCAAGCATTAGGATCACCAATATATGGTGAGTAATAACTTGGTCTTTGTGGTAATCCAGATAAGATTGCTGATTCAATAAGATTAAGATTTTTTGCTGGTTTGTTAAAGTATCCTTTGGCAGCTGATTCTATTCCCCATAAACTACCTCCATAAGGAGCTTCGTTTAAATACATTTCTAAGATTTGGTTTTTTGTGTATCTTCGTTCTACTTCAATGGCTAAAATCATTTCTTTGATTTTTCTTGGTACGGTTCGTTGAGGAGTTAGGAGAACGTTTTTAATTAATTGCTGGGTGATGGTTGATCCGCCTTGTAATTTTTTTTTAAATAGAATGTTTAAAAAAGCTCTGAGGATTCCTTTTTCAGATATTCCTTTGTGTTGATAGAAGTTTTTATCTTCTATTGATATGGTTGCTTGTTGCATAAATTCAGAGATGTTATTTAAACTTACAGGGATTCGATTCTTATCTTTATATGATTCAAATAATATTTCCTCATTTCGGTCATAAAAAACAGAAGAGTTGTTAGAATTGGAAGAAAGTTTCCCTGGCGAGGGAAGGTCTTTTGCGTACCAAGCAAATAAACTAAAAGCAAAAATTAATCCTAAAATGATTACGCCAGTTGCGAAAATGAAAAGATAGGAAAAAAACTTTTGCTTATGATATCTTTTTTTGAACCGTCGTCGCCGATATGAACGCATATTAATCTAATATATCAAAAGACTGGTTTATATACCAGATGAAAAAGGTTTTTTGAGTAGCAGATAGAATTTTATTAATTTTTATTTGTTTTTAAGAAATCATTTTATGATATAATTTTTTTAATGAAAATTATTAGAAAATTATTTAGACCAAAAACAATATTTACTATATTGATCATTATAGCCAGTATATTGCTTGTATTAATGAGTTTCGCTCCCCTATTACTCTTAAGATAAAGTATGTTTTTTGAGGATTTTCCTATAGATAAACTTCCTTTTACTAGTTCAATTACAAAACGGCGATTAAAGTTTTTAGATATTCATAGTTATTGGAATTTAATCAATTATTTTCCTTTTAGATATAAAGATTATTCAATTGTTTTACCAATTTCTAAATTAAAACTAGGAGACAAGGTGACAATTAAAGGGAAAATAACTCAATCAGTTAATTTATTAACTAAAAAAAGTAGAAAAATTCAGAAAATTTGTCTTAATGATGGTTCAGGTTCACTTAATTTGATTTGGTATAATCAACCTTATTTAGTAAGACTTTTTCGTGTTGGTCAGTTCCTTTCTGTGTCTGGAGAAGCGAAAATGTTTATGAATCAGTTAGTTTTTTATCCTGATGAATATGAGTTATTAAAAGATCGTTCTCAAACTACTCTTCATACGGGTAGATTAGTTCCTGTTTACCCTGAAAAAAAAGGATTGACTTCTCGTCTTTTAAGGCAGAAAATACACTATTTATTAACTAATATTGATAATATAGTAGAAATACTGCCAAAAGAAATTATTAAGAAGAATGAGTTAATTAGTGAAAAAGATGCATATTTTAATATTCATTTTCCTAACTCAATTAATTTATCGCAATTGGCAAAAACAAGACTTTCTTTTGATGAGTTGTTTGTAATTCAGCTTTCTACTCAGTTGATTAAAAATAAGTGGAAAAAACAAACAATCTCTAATTGTTTAATAAATAATTTAAAAATAAAAAACAAATTGGAAAAATTTATTAAGAGTTTGCCTTTTAAATTGACTGGATCTCAAAAAAAGTGTCTTTCTGAAATTATTGATGATTTAACAAAGGAAAATCCAATGAATAGATTGTTGCAGGGTGATGTGGGATCAGGAAAAACAGTTGTGGCGGCGATTGGAGCTTATTTTAATTATCTTAATGGATATCAAACATTGTTGATGGCACCGACAGAAATTTTAGCTTATCAGCATTATCAGACCATTAAGTCGTTGTTTCTAAAATTAAATATTAAGGTTGGTCTTCAGACTAAATCAAAAAAGATTTCAGAGTTGAAAAATAAAATAAAAGTAAAGGATTATGATCTTATTATTGGTACTCACGCTTTATTAAATAAAGATTTGGAGTTTGATAAAGTCTCTTTTGTTATTATTGATGAACAACAGCGGTTTGGTGTTGCCCAGAGGGCTATGTTAAAAAAGAAAGGATTAGAACCTCATCTTTTAACAATGACGGCTACGCCAATACCTCGGACTGTTGCTTTAACTTTGTATAGGGAACTTGACGTGTCGTTAATTGATGAGATGCCAAAAGGACGGGTTAAGATTAAGTCTTATTTAGTTCAGAATAATAAAAGAGATAAGGCATACAATTGGATTAAGAAAAAAATATTAAAAGAAAAGATTCAAGTCTATATTATTTGTCCTTTAATTGAAGAGTCAACTCATGAGACAATGAAATCCGTAAAAGCAGTTACTACTGAGTATCAGTTTTTAAAATCAAAGGTGTTTAAAGATTTTAAGCTTGGAATTCTTCATGGAAAAATGAAATCTAAAGAGAAAGATAAGACTATGGAGGATTTTAAAAAAAATAAATATAATATATTAGTGGCGACATCTGTTGTTGAAGTTGGTATTGATATTCCTAATTCAACAATAATAATTATTGAGACAGCTGATCGTTATGGATTAGCTCAGCTTCATCAATTAAGAGGTCGTGTTGGACGGAGTGATAAGCAATCATATTGTTTTGTTTTTACAGATGTTAAGGATAATAGGGTTTTAGAAAGATTAGAATATTTTTGCAAAAATGATAGTGGTTTGCAGTTAGCTGAGTATGATTTAAAGATAAGAGGGCCGGGCAATATCTATGGGGTAAAACAACATGGTTACTCTCTTCTTAAGATTGCTTCTTTTAATGATTATTCTCTTATAAATAGAACAAATAAGGCTGTTACAGATCTTTTAGAGAATTATTCCGGGGATTTGAAAATGTTTCCTTTATTGGAAAAAAGAATATTGGATTATCAAACAGATTTGATAAGTAAAGATTGATTTTTATTGTGTTTGGTTTTTGTTTTCTTTTGAGAGGTGTTAAGTCCTATCTTGGAGGTGTTAAAAAGCGCAGACTGAAGTCTG
>CAYTFR010000015.1:5097-17565 GCA_964437175.1 uncultured Gammaproteobacteria bacterium
TAGACTGAGGTCTGTTATTACGTTGTTCATTGCTGTTTTAGCGGATTTTAATCCGTGTTGTTTCTGGGCGCAGACTGAAGTCTGCTACTACGTTGTTCATTGCTGTTTTAGCGGATTTCAATCCGCGCTGTTTTTGACGTAGACTGAGGTCTGTTATTACGTTGTTCATTGCTGTTTTAGCGGATTTTAATCCGCGTTGTTTTTGACGTAGACTGAAGTCTGCTACTGTGTTACATCTTCCATCTGTTTTAGCGGATTTTAATCCGCGCTCTTTGATATGCAGATTCCGATTTAAAGTTAAAACATTGAGACAGATTAGGAATTAGAATTTTTTCATCATCCACTATTTATTATCCATAATCAATATGGTATACTATTTTATGTGATTGGATTTAGTTATACAAATTATCCTGTATTAAAGAAAATTAGATTGCAGGATATTTTCTTTTTATTAAAGATTAAAATAATACCAGGCGTTGGGATGATTGTAAAAAGTTTATTTCATAGACTTGGTTTATTTGGTTTAATTTCTAAGAGTTTAGTTTTTATTTTAATATTATGGCAGTTCCTAAAAGGAAACATTCAACATATAGAAAAGGAAAACGTCTTAAAGCGAAGACAGTTAAGTTTAATGATTTAGTTATTTGTAAAAATTGTCATAAACTTAAGATGCCTCATCGTATTTGTAAGTATTGTAAAAAAAATTGAGAGAAAGGATTTATTAAAAATAAAGTAACTTAAGAAAGCCTTATGTTTCTAAAAAACTACAGGTTGTAAACATATGGATCCCAGGCATTTAACTAGAATTAAAACTATCCAAAATTTATTTGCGGTTAGTTTTCAAAATGCAAAATCTAAGCTTCCTTATAAAGATGAAAGAACAGGAAAGATTTTAAAGAAATTGGATAAAATTGATTCTTTGATTAAAAAATATGCAAAGAAATTTCCTATTGAAAAAATTGCTAAGATTGATTTAGCAATTTTGAGATTGAGTATTTATGACTTGTTTTTTGAAAAAAAGATTCCTCCTAAGGTAATTATTAATGAAGCGGTTGAATTGTCAAAGGAATTGGGTGGAGATCGATCTTATGCTTTTATTAATGCTATTTTGGGTAAAATATATCTTAATGTAGATTATGAGAAATAAATTAGATGAATTAGAAAAAAAAATTGATATATCTTTTAAAGATAAAAAATTACTGAAAAATGCTTTTATTCATCGATCTTATTTGAATGAACATAGGAATTTAGAACCTTGTTCTAATGAGAAATTAGAGTTTTTGGGTGATAGTGTTTTATCTTTAATTACTTCGGTTTATTTGTTTAAGAGATATCAAAATTTAAATGAAGGAGATTATACTGATATTCGGGCTTGTATGGTTCGAATGGAAAGTTTAGCTAAAGTTGCTGGCCAACTTGATTTGGGTCAATATCTTTATCTTTCTAAAGGAGAAGAGCGATCAGGAGGAAGAAAAAATCTAAATTTATTAGCTGATTGTTTTGAAGCTCTTATTGGAGCTATTTTTTTAGATAGAGGTTTTAAAACTGTTTATACTTTTGTTGCTAAATATTTATTTAATTCGGAGATTAAAAAAATTATTAAAGAGAAACGTTATTTACCATCTAAAAGTAGATTGCAGGAATATATTCAAGCAAAATATAAGGTTTTACCAAGGTATAGATTAGTTGGCGAAAAGGGACCGGATCATAAACCAAAGTTTTTAGTCGCTGTTTATTTAAAGGAAAAAAAACTAGCGGTAGGAGTAGGAACTTCAAAAAAACAGGCTGAGGATAATGCGGCTCGTAAAGCGCTGGAATTATTATAATTTTGTGATAATATTTATATATGGCTGTATCAATACGTTTGTCACGTTTTGGAAAAAAACATCAACCTTTTTATCGAATAGTAGTTATGGATAAAAGAAAAAAAAGAGATGGTAAGTATATAGAAAAAATAGGATATTATAATCCTTTAGTTAATCCTCCTGATATAAAGATAGATAAAGAAAAATTCCAGTATTGGATTAATAAAGGGGCTGTTTTGTCTGAAGGGATAAGTAAATTGTTTAAAAATAAAAAGAAGCTTCTTTAAAAAGGATTGGTTTTTGTTGGATATGAGAAAGATTCATCTTCATTATTTTCTTTGAGATTGATCATTATTTTGTTTTTAACACTTCTTAGAAACTTCTTGTCAATATTTGAGGTTAAAATATTTGTTTCTTTTTCTTGATTGGTTTTTTGATGGTAAAAAGTGAAGGTTAAAGTTAACTTAACTTGATTTTGGCCAGCGTATTTTAAGGTGTTCATTGTTATTAATCTGCCACTGGCAAAGGAATATATTTTTAATAGTCGTGTGAAAGATTTTATATCGCCGTAGCCAGCTACTTTTAATGAAAGATTTTTTTGGGAAAGAGATGAATTATTTATGGTGTATGTGGTAATAATAAATCCTGAGTTTTTAGATAATGTTTCTAAAGAATTTATTATTGAAAAGAAATCTTCTTTTTCAGGTATTAATTTGCTTGTCATATTTAAATATTGATCAATTTCTTTTTCAGTTAGGTTTTTTTTGGATAAAAGCTGTGATTTTTGTTGTAGTTCTTGGGTTTCTTTTTTGATTTTTTTTAGAGTCTCTAATCGGTTAAAGTATCCTAGATAAATAATCTTAAATGAAAATATTAATAGGAAGAATGAAATAAAGAAAAGTATAAAGTAGAATATGTTTTCTTTAATTAGACTTATTGTATAAGGATTAGTTGTTTTCATATTTGGGTGAGAATTTACCTTTGAAATTTAAAGAATAATGTTGATTGTCTTGTTTGTTGAAATTAAAACCAGCTAATGTAAGAGTTGAGAATACATCTAAAAAGGTTTTATTCTCAATATTATCTAGGACTTTAAGGTAGGTATCAAAGTCTGGAGCAGAGATGGAGAACTGGGTTTCTCTTTGGTTGTTTAAACTGAAGTTGTTTATGGACGACTGAGGATTTAGACCACTGGATTCAGTAGAAGACTTAGGGAGAGGAAGGGTTTTTAGTACTTGTTGAATTATATTATAATATTTTAAGAAATTCAGATCCTTTTTTGAGTATTCTTTAATTGTTTTTGTTTTTTGATTGAGAAGTGATAATTTTGATTCGGTTTTTTTATTTTTAATAATAGAGTTTAGGTATTTGGATTTTTCTTTTGAAATCTTATTTATTTTTTGTTGGGTAGTAAAGCTAATATAGAAAAAAACAAAGCTTAAAGTAAAAACAATAAGACTAAATATTAAAGTAAACCTTCGAAATGACTGAAATAGTTTTTCTTTTTTTTCATAATCTTTTGTTTTTAAAAGTAAATTGATTCTTTTTTTCATCTTAAGTTGCCTGCAATTGTTGAAATAAACATAGGTAGTAAGTCTTTGGTTATTTGTGAAGAGGAATTTATTTTTACATAATTATTAATATCAAATGCTTTTACAGGAAGTTTAAGTTTTTCTTGGATTTTTTTGTCAAACCCAGTAATCTCTGTTATGTGATTAATTAAAAGTATTTGTTTAATATCTAAGTGATATTTTTCTTGAGCCGATAAAACAGCTGTATTTATTTGGAAAATGAACTCATCTAAAACTGGTTTTAATAATGTCTCTAATTTGGCTGACGATGATGAAAAACCAATCTTTTTTAGGATTTCTTTGGCTTTGTTTTGATCAAAATTCAGATTTAAACGGAGTTCTTTAACAAAGAGTTGAAATCCTAGTTTAAAGGAATGGGCATGTTTTAGAATTGATTCTTGACTATTAAAATAGTATATACTTGTCATTGTTTTTCCTAGATTTATTATCATTGAATTAGGGAATTGTTTGTCTTTTTTAGATATCTCTGTAATTATTCTAGCTGTTGAGCTGAGTTCATTTTCAATAGATTCTGGAATTATTCCTGCTGTTTCGATTGTTTGTCTAATTTTTTTTATAGTTTTTAGCGGTGAGGCAACAACAAGAATGGTTAATTTTTTGTTTTTTTTGTCTTCAGAAACAATCTCTAAATCTATTGATGTTTCTTCTAATGGTAAGGGGATAAATTGGTCAGCTTGATATTTTATGGCTGATAATAGTTCTTTTTCGTTTAGTTTGGGCATTTCCATAAACTGAAAAAAGGTTTGGGAATCCGGAATGATGATGTTAACATTCTTTTTTTTTATTTTGGTAGATTTAATTAACTCAGAGATGATTTTAGCCTCATTGCCGACTATTTCTTTTGAAGCAGAATCATAATAATTAGGAGTTGTGTTTTGAGAACCAATGTTTGTTATTTCGTAATTTCCAGCCTTTTTTTTAAGGTCAGCAATTTTTGTATAGGTCTCTCCTATTTCTAGGCTAAAGTAATTTGATGTCATATATTTTCACTATAAATTATCTTTGATTAAATATCAAACATAATTTAATTTTAATGTTCTTTTAATTTTATTTTTGTTTGGTAAATCATTTCTGCTTGGTCTTCAATACGGGTTGAAGAAGTATTATATTTAACTTTAAAGTTGATTGAGACAATTGGTGATGAGTAAATTGAGGTTCTGTCACATTTAATAAATGGTGTTGAAGCTATTTGACTAATCTTTACTTTATTTGAAGTTAAGTATACTGTTGTTGTTGATGATTTTGAACTGATTTTATCATTGTCTAAGTAAAAACGGAAATAATTTTTCAAACTATCTTTAAAATATAAATCTCCAGAATGTGAGGTGTCTTCGCTATTACAAACGAGATAATTATCAGAAAGATCACTATTATAAATAGTGTTAGCGTAATTTATAATGGTACTTTTCATTGCGGAAATTGCATTATCGCCTTGTTTTTTTACTTCTTGTAAAGCTGTTATTTTAGCTTGTTGTCTAAAGATTGAGAAAACAATCGTAAATAAAGCTGGTAAAGTAAAGGTAACGATTGAGATGGCAACAATTAGTTCAATAAAAGTAAAGCCGGTTTTATTGTTTTTTTTGGTTTTCATTTTGTAAGTAATTATAGTTTTTTTAATTCTTCTTTGGTTTGTTTATCATTAGGGTTGATTTTATTTAATATTTCTTGAAGGATTTTTTTAGCCTTTTGTTTTTGATTATATTTTATATAAAGTTGGGCTTTTAAAAAATATGGGTCACGGTAATCTGGTTTGAGATTAATTGCTTTTTGAACTGATGATAGGGCTAGTTTTTTGTATTTGAATTTGTCTTGGTTGTTCTTTTGAGTATCTTCTATAAGAGAGTAAAATAATCCTAAACTATAAGGGATTTTGGGGTCGGTTGGTGATAGTTTTTGGGCTTGTTTTAGAGCATTTAGACCTTTTTGTAAATATTGTTGATCTAAGTTTATTTGATAAAAAATATATTGATTTTTAGCTTTTGTTTTCCAGTACAGAACATTGTAAGGTGATTTTTTTAGAGAGTGTTGATTATATGATTTAGCTAATTTTATTAGTTCTTTGGTTTGGGAGGGGTTTTTTTGATAGTCTGACATAAAAGCTAGATTAGCGAGTGTATAGGAGAGTTTATCTTCGTAAACATGTTCATAGTGAAGGTTTAGAGCTTGTTGGAAATTTATGGCTGATTTTTGGAAGTCATTAATATGTTGAAAATTTTTTCCTTGATTAAATTTTATATCAGCTACAAAATATTTTGTTAAGTTAAATATAATGTTGAGGTTAATAACAATAATTAGAGTGATTAGTATTTTGTTTGTTGTATTGAGTTTGTTTGTTGGTTGTTGTTCATCTGATTTTTTGTTAATAAGGGCTAAGATAAATCCAGGGATTAGATAAAAAAAGATATTTATTGTTGTTGTTGAGAAACCAAAAAAGTTGGTGATTAAAATTGAGAGATATGATAAGAGAAGAAAAATTAAGATTTTTGACTCTTTTTTATTATTAATAATGTTTTTAATAAATAAACCAAGAACAAACAAAATTAGTAATAAATAACTTAAGATACCAAAATAACCAGTAGTGGCTACATAATTCAGGAACTCATTGTGGGCTTTGTTGTAGAGATAATCCCATTCAGATGTGTTGTTGTGAATTTTGGGTCGGACAAAATAATAGGAGTAAGCAAATGTTTCAACTCCTGATCCAAAAAGAGGATATTTTTTTAATAAATCTATTGCTCCTTGCCAAACTATTTTTCGGATTGTAAATGAATCAGTGATTTTGATTAGACTTTTGTTTTTGTTGTTTTGTAATTTATTTGTTGGTTTTATGATTTGATTTTGTTTTGGAGGTAATTTTAATAATGAGTCTATTTTATTAATCCCTGTTTTAAAAACAATGGTTGTTGCCATTAAGATTGTTAGTATTAATAAAAAGTCTTTGGTTTTTAAAAAATTAAACTGGGTTATGTTTTTTTTAGATATTTGTTTGTAAAAATAATTAAGAATTAAAATTATGGATAGAATTAAAAGATTGAATACTATTGTTAATAGGGCTGATCTTGATCTGGTGAATAAAACAATTGAGAAGTTTAAAAATAAATAAATTAATAGTAATATTTTTTTGTTTTTTAAAATTTTTTGATGAAATTTAGTTGAGAAGTAAAAATATAGCCCAATAAAAAAGTTTATTGATAAATATGCTCCTAGCCAATTTGGTTGTCCTAGGGTTGAAAACATTCTTTCTGCTGGTTTGAACTGGTTTGTCCAACAGCTATTGGTTAATTGACCAGTGAAAAGATAGCAACTAAAATCTTTTCCAAACTTGCCTGGTATTCCCCATAAAATAACTAAAAATGAACTAACTAAGGATATTTTTAATAATTTAATTGTTGTTTTATAGTTGATATTTGAGACGTAACAATAGAAAAGTAGAATATAACTTATTATTGATAGTAATCCGCCGTTGAATCTTCCGTAATAGCCGTAGAAAGAAGTGTGTTTGTCTATTGAAAAAAAAGTGGAGAGTATTTGACTTATAAAAAAGAGGATAATTGGAATATCTATTGGAGTTCGTTTTATAATTATCTTTTTTTGTATAATCATCTTAATAATCCATAGACTGACTAATATTGAGGTTATTAAATATATTAGGAGCATTTTATTGAACTCAAATAACTCAGAAGTTAAAGAGAACATAATTAATGGAGTTAGAAAAAAAAGGGTATAATAAAGTGTAGCTATTATTGAGTTTATTGTTTTCATGTTTTTGGTTTATGAATAATATACTTAACTATCTTGGAAAAATCAATCTGCCCTTTTTAAATCCAGCTTTTATCTCTTTTGATTTGGGTTCTTGTAATAGTCGAATAGCCATTAAAGATAAGGGAATTGTTTTGAGAGATGCTTCTTATATTGGTTTTAATAAAAGATTGAAAGAATATGTTTTTTTTGGAAATGAAGCTAAGAAAATTATTGGCAAGGTCCCGTCGTTTATTAGGATATTAAAACCGGTTATTCATGGAGTTATATCAGATTTTGATGCTCAGGTTTGTTTGGTTAATAAGTTTTTATCAATGGCTATTGATCCTTATTTTTATAAGAATAAGTTTATTAAACCTCCTTTATATGCTGTGGCTAGTGTTCCAACTATTGCAACTGAAATTGAGCAGAAAGCAGTTGAGGAAGTTTTGTTTAAGACTGGTTTCTCAAAGGTTTTTATTATTGAAAAGCCTAATGCAACGGCTGTTGGGGCTGGGTTTAATGTTTTTTCTCATCAGCCTACATTTATAGCTGATCTTGGTGGAGGGTTGATAGAGATGTCTATTCTTAGCGGAGGAGGAATTATTGTTCAAAAAACTTTGAAAACAGCTGGTCATAATATGAATAAACTTATTGCTAATTATCTTTATTTAAAACATGGAATTATTCTTGGTGAAAAGACTTGTGAGAATTTGAAAATTGATTTGTTGAATTTTAATGGTAAAGAGGAAACGGTTCTTGTTAGGGGTAAGTCTTTGGAAACAGGTTTACCTAAGTCTATTCGAGTAAAATCAGCTGATGTGAAAGAAGCATTGATGAATAGTCTTCATCAGATTATTGATTGTATTAAGGAATTAATTGAGTTGTGTCCCCCAGAATTGATAAATGAAATTTTAAGTAAGGGAATTGTTTTGACTGGCGGATTAGCAAATATTAAAGGGATTGATCTTTTTTTGTCTCAGGAAACAAAAATGAAGGTTGTTGTTGGAGAAAATCCTGAAGAAACTACTATTAGAGGTCTTCTTAAGTTATCTAAAAACATAAAGGATTTATTTAGATTGTCAATCAATAGTTAATTTTTTTTAACTTAGTAAACGGATTAGGAAAGAAAATAGTTCCACCATAACTTAGCATCTGATGCTTTGTTTATTGGTGAAATTAAAAAAAAGAAAGGAGGTGATCCATCCACTCCTTCCAGAACGGATACCTTGTTACGACTTAACCCCCATTACCGAATTAATCCTCCCTCGATGTACATCGGGGTTCGGATTCCTACGACTTTGTTGGCTTGACGGGCGGTGTGTGCAAGAGGCAAGAACGTATTCACCGCGACATGACTGATCCGCGATTACTACCAATTCCGCGTTCATGAGGTCGAGTTGCAGACCTCAATCCCCACTGAGAATAGGTTTTAGGGATTGGCTTACCTTTACAGGTTCGCAACCCGTTGTCCTATTCATTGTAACATGTGTGTAGCCCAGAGCATAAGGACCATGCTGACTTAACGTCTGCCCCTCCTTCCTCCCTCCGAATCGAAGGGCAGTTCTCTATGATACTTGTAACATAGAGTGGGGGTTGCGCTCGTTTTCCCACTTAAGGGTACTCCTCACGGAACGAGCTGACGATAGCCATGCAGCACCTGTTTCAGCTGAAGGATATTCCTTTTCAAGAAAATCATACGCTGAAATGTCAAGCTCTGGTGAGGTTCTTCGGTTCGTCTCGAATTGAACCACATGTTCCACTGGTTGTGTGCCTCCCCGCCAATTCCTTTGAGTTTTAATCTTGCGATCGTACTCCCCAGGCGGCTTGCTTAACGGGTTACCTACGCCACACCTATTTAAATATAAATGCAGCTAGCAAGCATGCGTTTAGGGCTAGGACTACCCGGGTCTCTAATCCGGTTCGCTACCCTAGCTTTCGTGTCTCAGCGTCAGTTTTCTTCCAGAGACTCGCCTTCGCCACTGGTGTTCCTTAGTGTATCAATGCATTTCACTGCTCCTCACTAAGTTCCAGTCTCCCTAAAGAAAACTCTATCTCAATAGTTTTTCCGCCTTTTCTAAAGTTGAGCCTTAGTCTTTAAACGAAAACTTATTGAGACGCCTACACGACTCTTTACGCCCAATAAGACCGGATAACGCTCGAAGTCCACGTATTACCGACGCTTCTGGCACGCAGTTAGCGACTTCTTTCTAGTAAGGTACCATCAGCCGCTCTGCTACAAAACAGAACATCAATTTCCAAATATTGAAAAATTAGAAATTTTGATCTGCCTTAAAGCAGAGCGGTTTTTTCCCTTACCACAGCGGTTTACACTTTGAAAAAGCGTCTTCCCGCACGCGACGTCGCGCGGTCAGGCTTTCGCCCATTGCCGACGATTCCTGATTGCTGCACCCCGTAGGGCTGGGGCCCGTGTCTCAGTGCCCGTGTGGCTGACCACCCTCTCAGGCCAGCTATCCGTTATAGGCTTGGTAGGCCATTACCCCACCAACAACCTGATGGACCGCAGATCTCTCCCTTGACGAGTAGTTATGCTCTTTATCTCGACTAAAAGTCGAGAACTATGGGGAATTACCCCACCTTTCGATGGGCTATTCTCCATCAAGGGGCAAGTCTCTACGTGTTACTCAGCCGTTCGCCACTCCTCGCTCTTTTTAAACTCTATTCAAACTGTTTTTAATATATAAAATACATAAATTGCTGATAAAGCCTAAAAAGAGCGAGGCGTTCGACTTGCATATCTCAGGCACGTCGCTAGCGTTAATCCTGAGCCAGGATCAAACTCTTAAATAAAAATTTTTCCTAACCCGATTACTAAATTCAAAAAATACCAAGTTGTTAAAGAACACATCAATTTTAATCTATATACTTTAGTTTGTCAATCCTATTAGAAAGCAGAAGTTAAGTTGTATATTGGAGTTATTACTGCCATGACTAAGAATCCTACTCCTAAACCTAGGAATAATAAAATTGTCGGTTCGATTAAGGTTGTTATAGCTTTGATAACTAGTTCTGATTCAGTTTCAAAATATGTAGAAATTCTCATTAGGGTTTCGTCTAGATGTCCTGTATTTTCTCCAACAATTGTCATTTGGACAAGTATTGGAGGAAATATTTCTTGGGCTTGCATCGCATTTCCAAGAGAGACACCTTTTTCTATATTTTTGTATATTGTTTTAAAAGCTTTTTTAAAAACTGCGTTCTCAGTTGTTTCTACAACAATTTGAAGCCCATCTAAGATTGAGACACCAGATTTTGTTAAAATGGCTAATGTCCTTGTTGAGTCTACAAGAGCACCCATAGTAACTACATTTTTAACAAGGGGTATTTTTAAAATCAAGGAATCAAAAGACATTTTTCCTTGTTTTGTTTTAATGTATTTACTAAAACCAATAAAAGAAGTTATGGTTAATAAAATAAAGATTGGCCAATATTTGACACTGATATCAGAAATGTTAATAAGGAGTTGGGTTGTTGCTGGTAATTGGATGTCGAAATCTTTGTAGAGATTTAATAATTTAGGAACGACAAAAGTAATCATTATAAACATGACTATGAACATGGCAAAAATAACTATAATTGGATAGATAAGGGCTCCTTTTAATTTACCTCTGAATTCTCTAGCTTTTTCTAAATTGTCAGCTAATCTTAAGAGGATGTCACTTAGTTTTCCTGAGGCTTCACCTGATTTTACGAGGGAAATATAGAGATTTGAGAAGTGTTGGGGATATTTTTTTAAGGCTGAGGAAAAAGAATTACCGCTTCGGATGTCTTTATCTATACTAATGATTAGTTTAAGTAAAGAAGCTTTGGTTGTTTGTTTTTTTAGAATATCAAATGCATCAACTAAGGTTAATCCGGCGTTTAACATGATGGCTAAATGTCTGGTGAAATTAACAATGTCAGTAAAGGCAATTCGATCAAATAAAAAAAATGTTTTTGGAGTGACTTTTTTTATGTCAAGGGGGAGATAGCCACTTTTTTGTAAGTATGAAACAACTGCTTTTTTATTGTCGGCCTCTATTGTTTTGGATATACGTTTATTATCTTTTAAGGCAGAATAGCGAAATAGCATTTAATTATTTAATAATTTTTTAATTTCTTCGGGTCGAACAGCATATTTAAGAGCATTTTCTTTAGTGATTATTCCTTTTTTATATAGGTTGAGAAGATATTTTTCCAGTAGAATTGAACCTTCTTTTTCTGAGGTGACTAGAATGTTTTCTAACATATGAATTTTACCTTCTCGGATTGTACTGGCAACAGGATTGGTATTGATCATAATTTCTAGAGCCGGGATTCTGTTGGAATCATCTATATTAGGAATTAGGGTTTGAGTGATAACTGCTTTTAGAACGCTTGAGAGTTGGTTTCTAACTTGGTTTTGTTGATGGGATGGGAATACATCTATTATTCTATTTATTACTTCTGGAGCTGAACTAGTATGTAAGGTAGAAAAAACCAGATGGCCTGTTTCGGCCAGAGTTAAAACTAGTTGGATGCTTTCATAGTCTCGCATTTCTCCAACTAAAACAACGTCAGGATCTTCTCTTAAAGCTGATTTTAAGGCAATATTCCAAGAGTGGGTGTCGTGATGAAGTTCTCGTTGTGAAATTAATGCTTTGTTTTTTTTGTAAATGTATTCAATAGGATCTTCTATTGTAATAATATGTTTGGGATATTTTGAGTTTATTAAATTGATCATTGAAGCAACAGTCGTTGATTTGCCATGACCAGTTTTTCCTGAGAGAAGAATCAACCCTTGTTTTAATTCTGTAAATTGATCTAAACTTTGAGGTAGATTTAATTCTTCAAAAGTTTTTATTCTCAATGGAATTAATCTAAAGGCGGCGGCTAAAGCATTTTTAACAAAGTAGATATTACCCCGAAAACGATACTCTCCATATTGATATCCAAAATCAATTTCTTTGTTTGTAAATAAATTTTCTTTTTGTTCTGGAGTTAGTATTTCAGTTAGTAATTTAGAGCTAGTTTCTTTTGTTATAAGGTCAAAACTAGTTAGTTTTACCAGATCATTGTTAATTCTTATACTGGGTAGATAATTAGGAACAATATGAATATCAGAGGCTTTTCTATCAATTGCTATTTGTAATAATTGTTTTATATTCATAAAAATAGAGTTTATGTTTCCGCTACTCTTAGGATTTCTTCAATTGTGGTTAATCCTTTGAGGGCTTTTAGATATCCATCTTGCTTCATGTTGATTAGTCCTTCTTTTATGGCTTGGGTTTCTATCTCTTTGCCTGAAAGTTCTTTTAAAATCATTTTATTAATAAAACGACTGATTTTCAAGA
>CAYTFR010000016.1:0-16512 GCA_964437175.1 uncultured Gammaproteobacteria bacterium
ATATTAATAATTTTTATATGGAAATATATTTAATTCGGCATGGAGAAAGTGTTGGCAATACTAAAAAGGGATTTATTTCAGGTAGAAAAGACAAAGATGGTTTAACTGAAAAAGGAAAAGCCCAGATTATTAGAACTGCCTGGGAATTTAGAAATTTAAAGATTAATTCTATTATTACCAGTCCGGTTGTTCGAGCTAAAGAATCAGCATTAATATTTAAAAAACTTCTTCAAATACCTTTAATTGAGAATCATTCTTTTACTGAATTGAATCATGGAGTTTTTGAGAATCAATATTGGTGGGAGGTTAAAGATTTAATTCCTCCAAACTGGGGACAATCAATTAAAGAAGACTATATTACTCCTTATCCTCAAGGCGAAAGTTTTTCCCAAATGGCTAAACGAGTTTATCAGGGTTTAAGTCTACTTATAAAAAAGCCTTATAAAAGAATCATAATTCTCAGCCATCAAGCAATTATTAGCACTATTTATTATATTATTCAACAAGGTCTCCTCTCTTCTAAAGAATTATCAATTAATCCAGAAAAATATACTAATTTTATTCATAAAAAATCTCTACCTAATGGATCAATTATTAAGCTCACTCTTGATCATCAAGTAAAACCAGTAATTCAACTTTATGGAAAATTAAAAACTTTAAAGCTAACAAAGAAAAGTATTAGTTTTTATATTCAAGGGATTATGGAAAACAATCACTTATTGTCAGTCAATCATATTCCAACGGTTTCCGGAAATAGAGTCTATCAGATAACAAACAAAAAAACATTCATATTCAAGATCCTTCAAGCTAAAGGATCACTTACCGGAAGCCGTCTTGTCAAACTCTATCGTTATCTTTATAAAAAAAAGACTATCCCTGCCCCTCATATTGTTAGTTATGACAACTCAAATGTTTATTTTTCTTCTCCTGTTGTAATCCAGGACTTTAAATCAGGGAACGTCCAAAATTTGTGTTTGCGTAATAATAGGCATAAAAAGTTAAAATTATTTAAACAAATTTATCAAACAGTAAAAACAATTCACCAACTACCTATTGATCAGGTTCGTCAGTTTTGGTATCCAAATGATGCCCAACAAAAAACCAGTTTTTCATGGGTCTCTTATTTCCTTAATGAAATCCAGAAAACTATAAATATTGTTCCTCAACTTAATTTAAAAACTAAAAATTCCCAATACATTATTAGTTGTCTTGAAGAACTTCAAAACTATATTAAAAAAGGAGAGTTTTTACTTGTTCCCCTTCATGGTGATCTTTCTCCACAAAACATTATTATTAATCATAAAAATAATCAATGTCAATTAGTCCGATTATTAGATTTTGAAAGAGCAAGAATTGGCGATTTTCTTTGGGATTTTGTTTATTATTACAGCTGGCTGGAAAGGATCGACTCTTCATCAGCTGATCTTTGGAAAAAAACCTTTTGGAATAAATTAACTCGTAAACAAAAAGACATTTTCAGGCTTTATAACATTCTCTTCCACTCTTGGAGCGTTCGTGATATGTTGGATTATAAAACTGATCAAAAACGGATAAAAACAGGCAGAAAATCTTTAATTATTTTGAAAAAGAAATTAAAAAAAACTTAATAACTAAATCAAATTATAAATACCCCATTACAACATGCTTTCTAAAATAAAAAATAGTAAGTAAACACTGACCATAACAACTGCTTCCCATTTTTCAAATTTATGCTTGGTAAAGGAAAAAATCATAAATAAAAAGAAAACAAAAAACAAAGCGCTGATTGATACCCCATATACGGCAAAATTAGCTATGGTGATTGGGAAAATCATTGCTGAGATACCGACAACTAAATTAGCATTAGAAATTAAAGAACCAAAAATATCACCAAACAAAATAGAGTCATCTGTTCCATTAACAGCTGAAATAGCAACAAAAAGCTCAGGAAGTGATGTCCCTAAAGCAATTAAAAAAAGACTAACAAGAAACATCTTTATCTGAAGGGTGGCTGATAAATAAGTAGCTGTTTTTATTAAGAGGGCTGATGCAAAAATCAAAACCAAGAGGGAAATAAAAAGAAAACTAACTGCTTTTATCATATCTGTTTGATGAAATCCTTTTTTAAGTTTTCTTAAAAAGTTAAACAGACCAAATTTGCCCATTATCCGTTTTTGAAAAACATAGATAGTGTAAACAATAAACATCATCACTAAAAAAAATCCGTCAATTCGAGATATTTGACCGTCAATGGCTAATAAAAAAGGAAGAAGTGATGAAGTTAAAATCAAAAAGGCATTTTTAAAAGAAAAATTTTCTTTACCGACTTTAATTGCTTTCCTGGTTAAAAGAATAGCTAACGGAAGAACTAAGGCTAAATCAACGATGTTTGACCCTAAAGCATTGCCAAGAGCAACGACTGGTTTTTTTTCAATGGCTGAGGTAATACCAACAAAAACTTCTGGAATTGAGGTAGCAATCCCCCCAAAAAGACTGGCTAAAAGAAACTTACTTAACAATCCGTTTTTTGAGATGTCTCGAATAGATTTAACAAAAACCTCTGATGCTTTATAAAGAATAAAACATAAAAAAAAGATTAAGATTATAGCTAAAAGAATCTTCATATATTAAGAATAAAAAGAAATCATCTCTTTGTCAATTCTTGAAAAGTGAATTAAGAAAATAAAGGAGACTAAAGATCTTCTTTGAAATATCAATAATTAAATTATATCGTCTTTATAAATGTTTAAGAAGAAGCTTTTTTAAGCTTTCCAAACTCTTATCATCAATAATCGAAGACGAAGAAATTGTCTGAACAACTTTTTTAAGCTGGCTGGTTTTTTGTTTAATAATTTGAGGTTGAGTTAAATCTGATTTTGTCAACAAAACAATCTCTTTTTTATTTAAAAGCTTTTGACTAAATTCCTTTAGCTCCTGACGAATTATCTTGTATTTTTCCAAAACATTTTCATCGGTTGAATCAATGCAATGAACCAAAAGTTTTGTTTTTTCAATATGCTTTAAAAACTTAATTCCTAAACCTCTGCCTTTATGAGCTCCTTCAATCAATCCTGGAATATCAGCAATTATCTTGCCATTCATACTCCCTAAATTTGGTTCTAAGGTCGTAAAAGGATAACTAGCAACTTTAATATTCGCTTTGGTCAAAACATTTAATAGACTTGATTTACCAGCATTAGGAAGACCAATTAATCCAATATGAGCAATAAAAGACAGGGTCAATAAAAGTTCTTTTTCCTCACCCGATGTTCCCTTTTCCGCTTCCATTGGTGCTTTATTCTGGTTAGATCGAAGCTCAAAATTACCTCTTCCTCCTTTGCCTCCTTTGACAATTAATTCTTTTTGATTAACTTTTGAAATTTCCCAGGATTTTTTTGTTTGAAGATCAATAATTGTTGTTCCAATAGGGACATTGACAATAAGATGAGCTCCGTTTTTACCATGGCGTTTCTTATTTCTTCCCTTCCCACCATCTTGAGCTTGAATCTCTTTTTTATATCTAAACTGTCTTAAGGCTGTTAAGTCAGAAATACCAATAACATAAACATTTCCTCCATCACCGCCGTCTCCACCATCTGGACCGCCTCTAGGAACATATTTTTCTCGACGAAATGAGACATGACCATCACTCCCATCACCCGCCTTAACTGTTATCTGAACTTCATCAACAATCATATATAGTATTATACCTGTCTTTTCTATTTCTTAAAGTTAAAGAATAGATTTATAAAATCTCCACACGACTTATTACAAACAGTAAAAAAACCAACATCAAGACAAATAAAGCATTTCTATTTAAATGGATTAATCAATTCAATCCTCTGTTTTTGTACAAAAAGATTTATCTTTTATTTTTTTTGAAATGAGATAGTTTGTAGTTTAATTATTAGTCATCAAAAACTTTTTGAGGCTAAATTAACCCACTTGATTATTATAAATAAAATGGAGCATATTAGAGCCTTAAGTCACAAATCATAATCAAAGCTTGATAAAATAAAAAGAAAGCTTAACTAATTAAATAAGATTTAATTAGTTAAAAAAATCTTTTAAAAACTAACAAAAAATGATCAAAGACTCCTTTTTTATACGGATCTTTTGAAAAATAATAGATTAAACCGCTAACTGTAAAAACAACGGAAATCATAAAATAGGTAGTAAAAAAACTATTTGTCAAGCTATACAACAATCCCCCACCAGCCACTCCAAAAATAAAGCCAAGATTAAAAAAAATCCCCTGCTCTCCTAAAGTCTCTTTTTCTTTGGTCAAATGGCGATTAATATAACTAGTAAACTCTGCGTTTAAAGCCGGTATAAAAGCACTCGCTCCAAGACCTGAAACTAAAGCCATCAATAAAGCCAGCCAGACCTGTTGAACAACTCCAAAAAAACCAATCGCTAAAAAAATAAGAAACATCCCTAATAAAATCACTGGTTTGCGACCGCGTTTATCAGCTAAAGCTCCAAACCACCCTGAAAAAAGAATTGTTGGGGCTGAAAACAAACTAACAATCAATCCACCAAAAGGAAGCAGAGAATGATTTAAAGCAGTTAATATTGGAGTAAATGAAAAAACTATCCCTGTATATAATCCTAAACTCAAGGAAACCAACAAAAGAGGAAGGATTTTAACACCAATTAACTTCCAGAGTTTAAACTCTGTTCTAATCGATAAGATCCTTTTCCTATCTCCAACTTTGGTTAAAGAAAATTTAGACAAACCTTTGGATAAAAATAAAAAAAAGCCCATTAAGGCAAAAAAACCAGTAATAATTAAAGTTAGGTTATTACTAAATAGAATCATTGATCCAGCAATAACTGGACCAATGGTATAACCTAAAGCTGTTACTACTTGAATTAATCCAAAAGATGAGGCTTGCTCTTTTTGGTCAATCATACCAACAATAAAATCACTTGTCCCCCAAGACATAGATTCATAATAAAAACCCCAAAACATCATTAAAAGAAAAAGGGTTATTAATTTTAATTGGCCAATTAAGCTTTTTGGTAAAAAATTAATAATAATTAAGAGTAATAAAAGCAAAAAAGAAACCGTGACTAATTTTTTGTAATGCCAAATTTTTTTCTTAAAGCCTAAAAATAAATCAGCCACAATATTCCAGATTGAAGAAGAAGCTAAAATCAAACCAACTAAGGCCATTGAAGGTACAATCCTTTTAACAAATACTGGTAAAAAAAAACTAACCATGCCATCAGCAATACTGTAAAGCAAAATAACTAGAGAGAATAAATAAAATGGTTTGTTTTTAAACCCGTAGTTTTTAATATGACGTGTCAGTCGAAGCATTCTTTATTTTATCAAGAAAAATAAATTTTCTCTATAACTGCCAGTAGTTTAATAGCAAATCCAGTACTGTCCCCCTTAACACTTGTTTTAATACGATTAAAAAATGATTAAAACACTGTTAGGAGAACTAGTACTGGAATGAAAAATTCAAACATTGTTTAACAAGATTAATTTTCTCTTCTTGGTCGGGCTTTATTAACAATCATCTGTCTTCCTTCATATTCCTGATCGTGAAATTTTTCAATTGCTTTAACTGCGTCTTCTTCTTTTTCAAACTCAACAAAGCCAAAACCTTTTGACCTGTCAGTGTGTCTATCTCTTATTAAAATAGCATCAACAACTTTTCCAACTTGAGAGAATAAATCCCTAAGCTGATCTGCTGTTACGCTGTAATTTAAGTTACCAACATATAATTTTGCATTCATATTGTCCTCACCTCCTTTAGTTTTGAAGTTACTTCAAATAAAATTTACGGAGAATCTACATGGGCAGATTTGTTCGTAGTATTTGAAAAATTATTAACAATAACATATTTTACCATAATACTTTTTAATATGTAAAGTCCTATGAAAAAAACCCCAAGATTTTTTCTATCCTTAAATATGGGTGAAACTGAATTAAAAGCCTTAAAAAGGCTAATTAATAATCTTCTCTTAAATCTAAGCATAAAATAATTATAATATGAAAAGTGATTGTTTTTTTAAATTATCAATGAAAACAACTAGTAATTATCAAAAACATACAAGTAAAAATCCTCTTCAACGATTTTTAATAAATAATTTTTATCAAGAATTGCTTCAAAGCGTTAAACATCTTAAATTAAAAACAATTTTAGATGCTGGATGCGGAGAAGGATTTACTTTAGCAAAATTACAGGAAAAAGGCATTGGTAGAGATCTTGAAGGCATAGATTACTCTCTAGAGGCAATTAATGTTGGGAAAAAAGAGCATCCTTCCCTTTTGTTAAAACAAGGTAATATATATAAATTAGATTATAAAAATAATTCGTTTGACCTTGTCATTTGCAGTGAAGTTTTAGAGCATTTAGAAAATCCTCAGAAAGCTTTAAAAGAAATTATACGCGTTTCAAAAAAATACATTCTTCTTTCTGTTCCTAATGAACCATTTTTTATGGTATCCAATTTTTTACGGGGAAAAAACTTGTCTAGATTAGGCAATGATATTGAACATATTAATCATTGGTCAAGCTCCAGTTTCGAAAAATTCTTAAAAAGAAATAGATTAAAGCCTTTAGCTATAAAAAAACCTTTCCCTTGGATTCTCATCCTAACAAGAAAATAGCACTTCGAAACTAACACCTCTAAGGTGTTTTTCCCTTGACACCTTGGGTTTTTAATTCATAATCAATATTAAAAATATTTTTAGGAAGTTGTTAAAAGATTGTTTCTATATTTAATCAACAAAAGTCAGAGCTATCCCCTTTTTGCCAGCTCTTCCTGTTCGACCTATTCGATGAATATAATCATTATATGTCTCTGGTACATCATAGTTAATCACATGAGTTATATCCTTTATATCAATCCCTCTTGAAGCTACATCGGTTGCCAACAGAATTTGGACCTCATTATTCTTTAACTTTTTCAAAGCTCTTAGCCTTTGCCTCTGGCTCTTGTTACTGTGAATTGCGACTGCCTTAAAACCTCTGGTTATAAGACTCGTCTCAAGTCTGTTTACACCCCATTTAGTTCGACCAAAAACTAAAACCTTTTTAAATTCTTCTTTTATCAATAAATTGTGAAGGATCTCTAGTTTGTTTTTGCCTCGTGTTCGAATTATGTCTTGATCAACATTCTTAGAAGTTTCACCTGTCTTAACCGAAACCTTTACTGGATCAGTTAAAAAGTTTTCCATTACTATCTTAGTCTCCTTTGGCATGGTAGCTGCGAAAAACAAAGATTGGCGATTCTTTTGTAAAAACGAAATAATGTGTCGGATATCATGAATAAACCCCATGTCTAACATCCGATCAACTTCATCTAACACAACATTTCCATACTCATTTAGGTTCAAAACTCGACGTTCTCCTAAATCCTTGAGTCTTCCGGGAGTTCCGATCACAAAATTTGGATGGCGTGATAACTCTCGTCCCTGAACATTGGCTGAGGCACCCCCAATACATAATGTTGAATAAATTCTTAATCCTAAACTAAACCGTTTAAATTCATCTTGAATCTGAGCTGCTAGTTCACGGGTTGGAGTAACAATTAAAACTTTCTGGCTTTTATCTTTTGAAACCTTTGTAATCAAAGGAAGTAAAAAAGCAGCTGTTTTTCCAGTCCCTGTATTAGCAATACCAACCAAGTCTTTTCCTTTCAAAATAGGAGGAATTGCTTGATCTTGAATTGGAGTTGGTTTATCAAAACCACGCCTAAGAACATTCTTTTTTACAGTCTCATTTAAAGGAAAATCAGAAAAACTGTTCACTGGCACATATGAAGTCTCAACAACATCAACTGCTTTTTTAACAAACATCATTGGGTTTAAAAGAAGACCTTTGTTTCGATATCCACTTCTGCGACCTTGCCTGTTTGATCGATATTTATTAAATGATTTATTACTATGACTGCGAAAACCACGAGAACGACCACTCTTAAAGTTTCTCATATTTGATATATTAATTGCTTTTAAAAGGAGAAGATTTGAAAAAGGGGAAGATATGGAGCCCTAATGGGGCGAACATCCTGTACCTAAAAGTACTGGAGTAAATACCTAAACCAAATAAACCAACTCAAATCAGTATTATAATTACTGATTAATCTTTAAAGCTAACAAAAGAATTATACCACATTTAACTATTAAATTTAAACTACTATTAAAACCTGATGTTTTTGATATAATAAGAAGCTTATGGATATTCGAAACATCTCTATTATTGGCCATGTTGACCATGGAAAAACAACCCTTATTGATGCCATCTTAAAACAATCCCATATTTTTAGAGATAACCAAAAGGAAACAAAACAAAAACTTCTTCTGGACCAAAATGATCTTGAAAAAGAAAAAGGGATCACTATTTTGTCAAAAAACACCGCTGTCCAGTATAAAAACTCAAAAATTAATATTATTGATACGCCAGGCCACGTAGATTTTGGAAGTGAAGTCGAGCGTGTGTTAAATATGGCAAGCGGAGCTTTACTTCTTGTTGATGCTGCTCAAGGCCCACTTCCACAAACACGATTTGTGCTGAAAAAAGCTCTTGATGCAAAACTTAAAATAATCCTTTTTATTAACAAAATTGACAGAAAAGATGCTCGTCCAATTGAAGTACAAAGAGAAGTTGAAGATTTGTTTTTGGACATTGTAGACAACGACAACCTTTTAGATTTTATAACTCTGTATGGTGTTGGCCGTGATGGTAAAGTATATACTCAACTCCCAACCAACTATACATCAGATCTTCCTGGTGATCTAACCCCACTTTTTGAAACGATCATCAAAGAAATCCCGAATAGTCATAAAAACGAAGACAAACCTTTACAAATGCTTATATCAACTCTTGATTATAATTCATATGTAGGCCGACTCGGTATTGGCAAAATCACCCAAGGAAAACTAAAAAAAGGAGATCGTATCTCACTTGTTGGTAAAAACGGTCTTGTTGGAACCTTTACAGCCACCAAGCTTTACACAAGTTTTGGTCTTGGTCGTCAAGAGGTTGAAATAATTGAATCAGGCGATATTGCTACCTTGTCCGGTATCCCTGAGATGCAGATTGGGCAAACAATTACTGATCCACGATTTCCGAATGCATTACCATCGATTGAAATTGCAGAACCAACAATTAGTATTTGCATAGGGCCAAACACCAGCCCTGTTACTGGTCGTGAAGGTCAATTTGTAACTTCCCGCCAAATCAAAGCACGTATCGAAAAAGAACTTGAAACAAACCCTGGTATGCGAGTTAAAAAAGATCCTTCAAGCAATAATTTTATTGTCATTGGACGAGGAGAACTCCATCTTTCAATATTAATTGAAACCATGCGAAGAGAAGGTTTTGAGTTTGAAGTATCAAAACCTCAAGTTATTTATAAGGAAATTGATGGACAAAAATGTGAGCCGTATGAAGAAGTAATGATTGATGTTGATAATGAATATGTAGGAATAGTTTCGGAAGAATTAGGTCGCCGTAAAGCAAAACTTATTGATAGATATCCAATTAAGGATAAGATTACACGTTTAATCTATAAAATCTCAACCTTAAATCTAATTGGTGTCCGCAGTACTATCCTCACAAACACACGAGGTACAGCAGTTATGAATACATATTTTCTTGGATATGAACCTACTGGATCATCAATGGGAAATATCCGTAATGGTGTTCTTATCTCAACCCACACCGGACCAACAGTTGCCTATGGTTTAGCCAATGCTCAAATTCGTGGCTCTCTTTTTTACGGACCAGGAGAAAATGTTTATGAAGGAATGATTGTCGGCATTAGCTCAAGTGATAGAAATATTGAGATCAATGTCTGTCGGGCTAAAAAGCTTACCAATAACCGCTCTTCTGGTGAAGGAGTTAAAACGATTCTAGAAACACCAACTCAACTAAGTTTAGAACAACATCTTGATTTTATTGGGGATGACGAGCTTCTTGAAGTGACACCAAAACATCTCCGTCTCCGCAAACGCCAACTAACTCAAAATGAACGGCGTGTTGCTTCCCGCCAAAAAGCTTGAATAAAAAACTATATAACTAAACTTACTAAGAGGTTAACAATATACTTTTTGACACGATAAATACTTAGAGGTCTTTAAACAATTCAAACACACCCATTGCCTCCTTAAATCTACGGTTGTGTAGAGAATTTACGCGTCGGAACTGTAGAACAAGCTCCATCTGCCCATAACCCTTTTTTATTTTCTCGTGCTTCTCTTTGCGCGTCTATAAACTGTTGCTGATATTTATAAGGATTGCCTTTATAAGTATACTCATGAGCATAACCCTCTTTTATCATAAACTCATTAAAATTAGTCCCATCTTGCAAAAAGACATATCTCAAGAGTCTCCCGTATTTATCACGCTCGCCTTGTGTCCTATCTGCTTCTAAACGAACCTTCTTTCCATTTAATAATTCTCGTGCCTTTGCAGAAGCTTCTTCTCCAAAACACTGAACAGTCTTTTTATAATCTACCGCTTCTGGCGTATCAATGCCAATGAGTCGCAGTCTTTCCATCTTCTCATCAATCTTAACATCAATCGTATCACCGTCTATAACTTTTAGGACAGGATAATAGGCTGATACTCTTTGCGTTACTGTTGGTTTTAAAATCACAGTTATTCCTTGAGTAGGAGTTAGAAAAGAATTACCTGTAACGTCTTTTACTTCATTGCTTTGTTCATTCTTTAATTTAGATGTGATTGATAATCCTTGGGGCTCTGTAATAGGGATTGATAATACAGTAAGGAAAAATAACAAAGCCCCAATTATTATTTTTGTCTTTGCTGACAAACTATAGTTTAATTTATCTTGTAACCACTCTCCTATCGAAGGAATTAGGAGGAATGAAAGGAGAAGAAAACCAATAAAAGCCATTGGACTCTTGGTAAAATAAACAAAAGCATTTAGAACAAAAAAGACCCCTATAATCCAACGCAGAATCATGATGAACTTATCTAGTCTTATTTTCATCAATCATATTTTACTATATCCTCCTCTGAATACCAAACTATACCCATTCAAAACTATCAAAAATCACTCACCTCTTTTTCATTAAATTGGTTAAAAAGAAATTTAATTTTTTTAATCTCATCAATACGCTACAATATCCTTCCATTTTTTATCAGGAACTTTTTTTTAATAGATTAAGCTAAGCCCTTTTCTATTTGACAAAACAGAGATTAATCTTTATTATTTCTTTAGTTAATAATTGTTAAAATAATTCTATGAAAAAAATATTATCAGTAATTGTTGTCTTAGTCCTTCTTGGTGGCGCTGGATATCTTTATTTAGGCTCAAAAAATAAAAAGTCAGATATTCCAACCAAAAACGCCAATGTTGAAACACATAATAAAAAACCTGTTTTTAAATCAATAAAAGAAGCCTTATCCAAATCAATGAATTTAAAATGCGCCTATAAAGATGAAAAAGGAATAGAAACCAAAAGTTATCTTAAAAATGGTGTAATTAGAATGATGCGATCAACAAAAAATGACAAGCAACCAGACAATTTTATTATCAATAAAAATAAAATGTATGCTTGGAATGATAAAACAAAAAAAGGGATTGTTTTTACCGTTAAAAAGTCCGAAGAAACTATTGTTCCTCCATCATCTGAGAATGAAAAAGAAATGCCAAAGGCAAATGACAATCAAAAAGAGGCTACTTTAGCCCAGTTTGAGAAGTACAAAAACTATTGTAAAGTAGAAAATGTTGATAATTCAATAATTACAGTCCCTGCCAATGTTAAATTTCAAGACTTAAACGCTCTTAAAAACCAGCTGATGAGGTGATTGTTAAAATAAAAAAATACTGATTAAAACTACAAAAACATTTAAACCGTAAAAGAAATTTATTTTTTATTATCGATCCAAAAAACGCCACTAAGGACTCAAAGAATTGAGACCAAAAAAAGCTATTCCGTTGGATCGAGTATCTATTTGCGGAAAAAGAACAAACGGCTCCCGCTCCCCCAATAGATTATCTTTTCCTATATTTAATTTATCAAGAACCTTTTCAGCTAAAAATTTACCACCAGTAGTTAAAAGAAAATAAAAAGGAACCGGTTTAAGCTTTCTGTCTTGAGCAATCTTTCTTATTTTGGGTACAAATTGATTAAAAGACTTAACAACAGTATTACCACTTGAACCAAAAGAATCAACTGCCACAACAGGCAAACCACTTTCTACCGCCTTAATCAAAAACTGTTCTTCACAAGAAGGTATATCAACTCCTCTATTTCGCTCAATTATGGGCGAGTAATTATAAAAAGCCAAAGTTATATCTCGACGTTTTCTTGTTGAATGTTTCATCCAATGGGCAATTATAGCTGCATCAGGAAGTGCGCTGACTAAATTGACAAAAATCACCGCTCCTTTAGGAAAATATTGATTAAAAAATAAAGGAAGTGAATCTCTAATTTTTCTCAACCTTTCTTGAGGTAACCAATTAATCCCTTCATATAAAGGATAATGTTCATAAAATTCATTCCGTCCTTCTTTGTTAAATTTCTCCCTATCTAACAACCACGGTCTTATAATCCAAGGCTTCAAAGGAATAAACTGATTCTTGTCAAAAAGGGAATCTCGTTTAAATCCTAATTTTCTTTTAAGACGTTCTTCTAAAAAACTTTTCGTTTCATTATCTTGCCAAACATGATAAATTTCTTCTAGAGGGTTTATACCTAATGTTCGACCACTCCAAACATCCTGCTCAATACGATGATCAACCACATCATCATTAGTCAACCAAACTCCATATAATAAAGCAAGCTCAGAAATATGATCACCTAAGTTTTTTCGCAATCTGGTAACCAGTTTCTTAATTCGATCTTTTTCCTCCAGAGGGGTCTCCCTCAAAACTGTCTTAAATTTTAAATCATCAATCAACCAAAGACCAAAACGAGTAGCCATAACCAAAAGCATTAATTGGCTATTTAAATATTTCTCTCTTCTGTATTGATCAATACAGTCTATTTCTTCAAATGTTGATGATTGAACCTCATTATTCATTTTTATCCTATTAATGTTTTATTTATTACTTCCAAAACTTTGCTAGGAACTTCTCCTCTATTTTGTGACAATTCTTTAATTTTTCCAAACGCCTCAACTGTCCCTTCTCTCAAAAAAAACTTCGCAAAAAAGTGAAGTTCGTATGTATCAATCTTTACCCTCAATTGCTCGTTCTCGACTTTTCCTTCAATTACCTTAAAACGATAAGACCCTTTTTTTCTTGAGGGTCCTTCTGGATCTGACCCTATATAAAAATATTGACTAGGATCCTCTGACTTAATATCTTGATCTGGCGACCACCAAGCAATTACGGTTCCTGTCGCTGGATATTGACCGACTAACTCTCTAAATAATGCTATATTTGCTTTTATTCCAGTTGGCCTTTCTCTTGGCGGGTTTTCTTTTTCAATTGGGACAATCTCTCTTTTTTTTAATTCTCTAAGATCAATACGACCCGAATCAAAAACACCATCAACATCGTGTTGGTGAAAATTCCAAGGGTGTCTTACTATAACTTTCTTAAGCTCTGTTTTAGCATTAACAATTTCACCTTTATTAAGATTATCAAACACAGTTTTTGTATCCACAAAGCGTTTAAAACCAGTTTCAGGAGTTACTCCTTCCACTCTAGCAAATAAAATAGTCGCTAAAATACTACGAACAAGAATATAATTATCACCAAATGCTTCTTGACCAATTTTACTAATTTGATTGTTAATATTTTCTGTTAAACCTAACAAATAGAAAAGCTCTGGCTTAAAATTATTCTGACAAAATTGACCTGGAGAAATTCCAGAAACAGTAACATTAATCTTTGTGTTAATAATTTCTTTAGCTCTTTTTACTAAACGATCTCTTAAAGAAGTTAAAGTAGAGAGACCAATAGCCATTTTCCTTAGTGAAAAATTAATGTCAGGAAGATTATAGCTAAAACCTATTAAAACCTCCCGGGCTTTTTTTTCGGAGAAAACTAATTCTTCAATGTTAGGTAATACTTCTTCAGGTAGTCTAACTGTGTTTTCTCGCCAAAATTCTCTTGCTGTTCTTTCATTCTTTTTTTTATTTCTTCTTGGAAAACCTAGTGATAGCGTTTTACCTAAAGCCTCTCCGACCAAACCTTTTTGATAGGCTCCTTGAATCTCTTGACTGGTTAGAAATTCTAAAACTTCCGTATCAACTAAATTAGGATTTCCTCCTTGGACTAAAGAACCAAACAAGAATATTGAATTAATAAAGAAACCTCCTCCTGAAATCTCTCTTTGATGTAGCTTTCTTTGAAGTTCATTCATTCCCACTTTCACTTCTTCCGAACTACTAGGTAACTTAAGAACGTTTGGATCATTTAGATTAAAAAACCTTTTTTTGTCTGGCATATTAAAATTTTGGTTATATTTTCAACGATATTCTAATAACGATTTTGTTTCCCAAACTTTCTTGAAATTCAATTTAGCGGTTTTTTCCTTCTTCTTGCGTTGTTTTAACTATTAAGTTGTTCAATAACCATATTCCTATTATACCATTTTATAGGCCTATATAAAATTACTAGTTCCTTAACGATAAATTGTAATATGAAGCTATCAAATCTTGTTAAAATTTATCAACTTAGAATTTAAAATTAAAATAAAAACCCATTTAAAGAGTGTAACAGATAGACACACCTAAATTTGTTAAAAAGTATGAATAATTAAAAGAATCATGAAGTTAAAAACCGTGGTGTTTTTATCGTTAATGATGTCCTCAAACTAGAAAACACAAGCTCTTCTTTAATCCTATAGTCTAATCAACCACATACCAATCTACCAATTCATTTCAATGTACATATATTTGTTTCTCTGTCTTTAATTTTTTTAATTATTTTTAGCATAACAAACTATACTGTTTTCTAAAGAATAAAAAACATCAGACCAGCAAAGTTTTTAAAATAAACTTTTTTTGTCAAGTAATTTTATAGAAATTACCAAACGAGCTAAAAAATACGCAATTAAAAATTGTTTAAAACTTTTCCTCATCTATGAAGTTAAACAGACTGTTGAAACAACCTAGTTGTTGTAAAAAACATTTTTAATTTCCCTATAATCTTCCCTTATTTCCCCCAGACTTTTTGGTAAATAGATCTAAATCTTTTAAGGTGTTAATACTTTTACGAATCAATGTCAGGCATTTATCATAAATTCGACCACGTCGCCTTCCTGCATCTCGTAACTTTTTCCTTCAAATCGGATTTTTCCAGCTTCAGCCACTCCTTTCCAACCATGGTGCTTAATAAAATTTGCGTACTCAGTAATTTTGGCTTTAACAAAACCCTTCTCAAAATCAGTATGAATGGTGGCGGCTGCTTGTGGGGCTAGTGTCCCTTTTAATATTGGCCACGCCCGAACCTCTTTTTCTCCGGCGGTTAAAAACGTGATTAACTTCAATCTCTGATAAGTCACTTTTATAAGCTGGTCAAGCACAGGCTCCTCTATCCCATATTCGCTCAAAAATTCCAGACGTTCCTCGTAAGTCATATCGGACATCTCGGCTTCAAGTTTGGCATTCAGAGAAATTATTGAAGAATTATCGGGAAACATACTCTCTGGAGTCTGACCTAATTTTTCCTCGTCAACATTCAAAACAGTAATCATCGGCTTAAGGGTCAACAATCCAAACGATTTAACAGCCAAAAACTCCTCTTTTGTAAGTTCGCTCTTAGTTGCATTCTGCCCTGAAGCAAGAACTTTTTTAATTTTATCAATGGCATTGTAAAGAGTGGTTTCTTCTCTAGACAATTTCTTGTTGGGACGCGTGTAGCGTTCAAGCTGAGCTAAATCTGCTAGTTGAAGCTCAGTTAATAAAATCTCGCGATCGGATTTTGGATGAATACTTCCAGAACGAATTACATTTTCATCTGAGAAATCACGTAGCACTAAAACAATAACATCAACTTCACGAATATGAGAAAGAAATTTGTTGCCCAACCCCTCACCTTTATTGGCCCCTTTAACCAATCCGGCAATATCAACAAACTCAATCGCAGCCGGAACAATTTTTCGTGAATTGACAATAGTCGCTAGTTTTTCCAGCCGATTGTCAGGAACTTCCACTAGACCCACATTAGGATCAATTGTACAAAACGGATAATTTTGTACCTCAGCCACGACACGATTTAACAAGGCATTAAATAGGGTTGATTTGCCTACATTAGGCAACCCCACTAAGCCCGCTTGTAAAGACATTGATCTATTATACCCATAGGAATCCTTTTCTTCACATGAAACAGTACCATGCAAGGCATAATAAAATTATAGTTAATAACCATTAACTAACCTGAACACCAAATACCAGAAAAAATCACTCAAACTTTACAATGTACATAGGCTGAATATCTTGGTGTATCATTGGCTAAAAAGTAAAAAAGCCCGATGTGACTGGATAAAAACACTCCTCAAAGTTTTGATCTTTACCAACAGTATTTTGAAGGCGAAGAATTGTTGAAAGCAATCGGCATTAGACTTGCTTTCCACAAAAAATACAAAAT
>CAYTFR010000017.1:0-16193 GCA_964437175.1 uncultured Gammaproteobacteria bacterium
ACAGGAGGGGTCAGATTCAAATTTGGAGAAGGCTTTATTGTTGTTTCTTTTGTTGGTTTAATATCAAGAGCTGTTTTTATCCTTTTTTGATTATTATTCAAAATAATTTCTTCATTATTATCAATATATTTTTCTAAGGATTGGTCAGTAATAATAATGAGATTAGTTTTATCAGCTAATTCCAAGAGCTGATTTTTTTCAAGCCATTTATTAATCTGATCTTGTGATTGAGGATTTTTTTTACTGACAATAATTTGGTTTAGTAAAGATGAATAATCAGCATCAAAATAGTCTGAATAATAAGGAAGATTTTTTTTAACTTTTTCTAATTTATTAATGTCATCTTTGGATAAAAAAGATAATTTACTTAAAAACTCTTTTTGTTCAGCCCGGTTAATTTTATCTTTATTTGATTGAAGAGGTACTTGTTTTTTATTTAAATATGATTGATAATCAATAGTTGGAATGGGAATAGTCTTTGGATTTATTTTTTGTTTTTGTGATTTAGATAATATACCTATTACATAACTAATGACGATTAACATTGATAAGATACTTAATCCAATAAATATGGTCTTTTTCATTAGTTTTTATTATTGACAATTAGATAAATTTTATCCATAATGGAATTATGGCTGGTTTCTTTGATTTTATAAAACATTCATCTGATAAGTCAACTCAAAAACAAGTAGGAGGAGGTAATACTATGTCAGTAAAAGGAAATCAACAATATTCAGGTATTGGTAATCCTCCTTCTTTGTCTCAAAACAAGGTATCTTCAAATCAGGTTCCTTTAAATAAAGGGGTTTCTTCTGATGTCCAACAAAAAACAGTTAATCCATCAGTAAAAACAGATTCAATTAATAATAATAATCCTCAAGGGTTAATCAATCAGGATCCGTCTTCAAAAAAGCAGGCGTCAGTTCCAAAAGAGCCTCTTAAAGAAAAAAAAACTGATAAAAAGATACCCAAAAGAGAACAGCTTGATTTAATGACTCATTTGACTCAGAGATCAAACAGGGTTTTTCTTTCAGCTCAGAATAAAGCAAAAGAATTAAACAGCCAATTAGTTGATAGCGAACATTTATTGCATGGATTAATTTCAGATGGAGAAGTGTATAAACTTTTTACTGAGGCAAAGATTCAGCCCCAAATAATTGAGGAGGAGTTAAATAAGATATATAAAAGAGGAAAAACTGCTCTTGAAAAACAACCTCAACTTTCACCTCGAGTAAAAAGGATTCTTAATAATTCATTAATATCAGCCAGAAAGTTGGGTTTTGAGTTTATTTCGCCAGAGCATATACTTCTAGCTTTATTTGAAGAAGGAGAAGGGATTGGTGCCAGAGTATTAGTTAAGCTTGGTTTAAAAAAACAAGACTTAAATAAAAAAATTATTGGTAAAAAAGAAGGATTAGCAGGAGATAAAGATAGTCAAGGAAAAACAAAAAAGTCAAGTTTAGATCAGTTTACCATCGATTTAACAGCCAAAGCAACTCAAGGAGAAATTGATCCTGTGGTTGAGCGATCTGATGTTATTGAACGAGTTATTCATATTCTTTCCCGAAGAACTAAGAATAATCCGGCTCTTGTTGGTGAGGCTGGAGTGGGTAAGACAGCTGTTGTTGAAGGATTGGCCCAAAAAATTGTTGATAGAAAAGTGCCAGAACCATTGCTTGATAAAAAGATTTTAAGCCTTGATTTAATGAGTATGTTAGCTGGAGCTTCCCATCGAGGAGAGTTTGAAGAGCGGATGAAAAACTTAATTAAAGAGGTAAAAGATAGTCAAGGGAAAATAATATTATTTATTGATGAGATACATAATATTGTTGGGGCAGGTGCTTCAGGAGAAAATTCATTAGATGCTTCTAATTTTCTAAAACCAAGCTTAGCTCGAGGAGAACTTCAGTTAATTGGAGCAACTACTTTGGTTGAGTATCGAAAATACATTGAAAAAGATCCAGCTTTGGAAAGAAGATTTCAACAAGTATTGGTTCCAGAACCAACAGTAGAACAAGCAATTAAGATGTTAAAGGCAGTTAAGGATAAATATGAAGCTTTTCATCGGGTGAAAATTCCAGATACAGCCATTGAGGCAGCTGTAAAGTTTTCTAAGCGTTATGTTGGAGAACGGTTTTTACCTGATAAAGCAGTAGATTTAATAGATGAAGCAGCTTCGGCGGTTCGGTTGCCATTAATTTCTCTTCCTGAGGAAATTAGGTCAATAGAGACAAGAGTTTCTGAGTTAAGTCAGGAACAGCAGGAAGCAGAAAAATCTGGTGATAGAGTTAAAACAAAAATATTACGGTCAAAAATAGATGATATTCAGGCTGAGTTAAAAGAAAAAAAAGAAGAATATAATTTTAAAAAAGGACAGACGACATCAGAGGTGACTGAAAAAATGATTAAGGATATTGTTTCCCAGTGGACTGGAATTCCAATCTCAAAAATAACAGAGTCGGAAACAGAGCGTTTATCTAATCTAGAAGAAATAATGCATAAGAGATTGATTAATCAGAATGCTGCGGTTGAAGTAATTGCTCAAGCAGTACGAAGGGGTAGAGCTGGTTTAAAATCGACTAAAAGGCCAATTGGCAGTTTTGTTTTCTTAGGTCCAACAGGAGTAGGAAAAACAGAGTTAGCAAAAACTTTGGCTGAGATATTATTTGGACAGGAAGAAGCCATGACCCGTTTTGATATGACAGAGTATATGGAAAAACATGAGGTAGCAAAACTTTTAGGGGCTCCTCCAGGATATGTTGGTTATGAAGAAGGAGGGAAATTAACTCAAGCGGTAAGAAGAAAACCATACTCAGTTGTTCTTTTTGACGAGATTGAAAAAGCTCATCCAGATATCTTTAATATTTTGCTTCAGGTATTAGATGATGGTCGGTTGACTGATAATAAGGGACATGTTGTTTCTTTTAAAAATACAGTAGTTATTTGTACTTCAAATATTGGAACAAAATTTATTCAAGATGAATTATTAAAAGGCGGTAAGACTGAGATTGAAGAACCTCCAGTATTATCTGCTTATGTTTTTTCACCTCGTGGTCGAGAAATTTTGACTATTGGATCAAAGTATTTTGAACGAGGAGCAAAACAGGAAGAGAATAGTTTACAGTCTTGGAAACAAGGAATGTTGCTTGATTATTTTGCTGGTCAGCAAATTGAAATAGGAGAAAATGACAAATCTGACAATAATAAACCAGAGTTTCCAATTCAAGGCTTTGATACTCATGCTATTTCATCAAAAGGGGTAGAGGTTATTACCAAAGGAGATGTTCTGTTTTATAGGACATCAACGACAGCAAAAAACTGGAAAAAATATTCCTTAATTGAATATTTTAAGGATAATATAGTTATTAATGCTCTTCCTGATGCTCCAGATGAGCAGTTGCCAACAGTAAAATTAAAAACCCATGCTTTTTCAACTGATGAGTATGAGATTGTTACTTTTAAAGATAGATTTTGGCGTCGAAAAGAAGGGTCTACTGATTGGAAAACTGGTAGTTTAAAAGATTATTTCTCAGGAACAACTATAAAAGAAGGTAATTTACCATATAACTACTGGGATATTCATACTTTTTCTCCTCAAGGTAATGAATTAATTATTTCTGGTGACAAAGTTTGGAGTCGAAAGGTTGAAGAAAAGACTTGGAACAGCCAGTTATTAAAAGATTATTTTGGTAAAGACTTTCCTTTAGAAAATGAGATACAGGAAAAAAGGAAAATAGATAATGAAGTAGATCAAAAAAAATATGGTTTTATTAAGGATAAAGTAATGGATGAGTTAAGTAAATTTTTCCGTCCAGAATTAATTAATAGATTTGATGAGATTGTGATTTTTGAACCTTTAAAGTATCATCATATGTTGGAGATTGTTAAGCTTCAGTTAAAAGGGGTTTCTAAATTGCTTGAAGATCAAGATATGGGATTTTCCTATACAGAATCTGCTATAAAAGAGATTGTTCGAGCAGGATTTGATCCTATTTTTGGAGCTCGACCATTAAGACGGGCAATTCAAAAACTAATTGAGAACCAACTTTCAACTTTAATAATTAATGGGAAACTAAAAGAAGGAGATCTTGTTTTAGTTGATTTTGATGGAGATAATTTTGTTTTTAATGTTGAGAAAGTAAAGTTAGTTCCGAAAGCAACCGGAGTAAAACCAAAAGTAAAGAATTATTTGTGTCAGAAATGCGCTAATAGATTTAAAACAGAAGTAGTTGGTAGTGCTTCTATTATTTGTTCAAAATGTGCTTCAACTCAGGTTAAAGAGATTATCGAAGAAAAACAGTTAAAAGATGTAGAAAAGCCTTTAGAAAAAGAACAGGAGCCTCTGAAAGATGATTCTAAAAAGAGATTACAAAATGGAGAGGAAGTAGGAATGAAAGCCCAAAAAGGACCAAATCAGTTTCAAATTCAAGGAGGAGCATAAATAATATGGAAAAAAATTATACTCCAGTTGATCTTAACAAGTTTCGACAGAAGAAATTTAATAAACTAAATCTTATCCTATTAATTATTGCGACGATTACAGCCGCTGTTTTAGCCATTGTGCTGACAATGCTGATTAAAAAAAACGCCCGACAGGAAAAACCGTCAGTTATCCCTACACCAACCAAAATCATTATCTCACCAACAGTTGAGCCATCTTCTGAACCAACAGAAGTTATTCAAGAGACTCCTTTACCATCAACAACAGAAGCTGATATTCAAAAAAATAATCCAACGCCACAAGAAACAATAGAAGCAACTGATTCAAGTAAAGTTAATAATCCGAGTCCTAATCCAACTGAAGTAACTCCAACAGTTTCCAGTTCAGGACAATAAAAATATAGTTATGGGGTTGTCTTTCGCTTTATTTTTTGGCCAGCTTATAATTTTATTTTTTATCTCTCGCCAAACGATTAGATCACTTTTTTATTTTTTTAGATATTTCATAAAAAACGATAATTTTGTTTTTAGCATTATTTCTCTTATTTTTTTCCCAGGAACAATAGTTCACGAATTTGGACATTTTTTTATGGCTTTATTATTGATGTTAAAAGTTGAGGAAATACGTATTTTTCCTCAATGGAAAAATAATCAAATAAAGTTAGGGAGCGTTATTTACAGAAAAAAAGATTTACTTAGAGCAATTTTAGTTGGGATAGCTCCTGTTTTTACTGGTCTTGGTGTTTTTTTATGGATTGCTTATTTTAAATTCTTTCCTTATAAAAATTTATTAATTAATTTATTTTTCGCTTATTTAATATTCAGTATTTCATCAACAATGTTTTCTTCACGCCAAGATTTAAAAGATATTTTATATTTAATTCCTTTTAGTATAATAATTGGAGGGATAATATATATTTTTAATATAAATATTCTAAATTTGTTGATAAAATTTAATATATTAGAGATTGGAATATCTATAGTTAATCAGATTAATCTTTATCTTTTATTTTCGATTATCATTAATATCTTTATATTTTTATTTATTAAATTAAGTTTGAGTTTATTAAGAAAATGATTTCAAAAGTTTTTGGGCAAAATTTAGGGATTGGCCATCAGGATTTAAAAGGACCTTTGGTTGGTATTGATAAATTATCAGATGTGGTTAATGTTATTTTAACCTTTATTTTTCCTTTTGGAGCCATTATTTTATTTTTTGTTTTAGTTTGGGGCGGTTATGATTTTTTAATATCTCGAGGAAATCCAGAGAAAGTAAAAGAGGCTCAAGCAAAAATTACAACAGGAATAATTGGTTTTGTTTTACTTGTTACTTCGTATATAATTGTCAAGCTAATAGGAGTAATTTTTGGATTAGGAGATGGTATTCTTTAGCTTTGTCAATCTTGATTTTTATTAGTATATAGTGTAGAATGCAACACACCATGAAAGAAATTCTCAGGCAAGAAATCAAAGTAATAATCTTTACTTTTTATTTAAAGTAAATGTTTTCCCGACATTAAGTCGGGATTTTTTTTAGGCTTTATGATGTTTTTATCAGGTAAGGAACCACCAATAGTATTGAAAATAGGAGGAAGTTTAATTGTTCCTAATGGGGGAATTGATTATTCATTTTTAAAAAAGTTAAATAAGTTTGTTAGAGAACAGGTAAAAAAAGGAAGAAGGTTTTTTTTAGTCACTGGTGGCGGTAAAACATCGCGTCATTATCGTGATGCAGGTAAAGCAGTTATAGGTGATCTTAGTGATGAAGATTTAGATTGGTTGGGAATACATGCGACTCGTTTGAACGGCCATCTTTTGAGAACAATTTTTCAAGATATTGCTCATCCAAGGATTATTGAGAATTATGACAAAAAATTGTCTAACTGGAAAGAACCAGTAGTTATTGGTACTGGTTGGAAACCTGGTTGGTCAACTAATTATACGACTGTTTTAATAGCTAGAGATTATGGAGCTAATCTAATTCTTAATTTATCAAATATTGATTGGGTTTATGATAAAGATCCAAACAAGTATAAAGACGCTAAACCGTTGAAAAAGATTACTTGGAAAAGAATGGAAAAACTTGTTGGAACTAAATGGATACCAGGAATGAATGCTCCATTTGATCCTATTGCTTCTCAACTTGCTAAAAAATTGGAATTAACTGTTATCATTGCCAGTGGCAAAGCTTTTAAAAATTTAGAGAATATCCTTGAAGGAAAAAAGTTTAAAGGGACAGTTATAATGCCTTATAAAATAGATAAAACATTTTATGACAAGGAATATTACAGTACAAAAAAAGGTGAGTATATTTTTGGTTTCTCTGAATCAATTATTGGTCGAAATATTCAAAGATTAGTAAATTTATATCGAGCTTGGTTGATAAAAATTTTTCTAAAACCTAAAAACTGTTTAGATATTGGTTGTGGACCTGGATATTTAGTAAAATATTTACGAAAATTAGGGATTGATGCTTATGGTTTAGAAATTTCCAAGCATGCAGTAGAATTGGTTGATGATGAAGTAAAACCATTTATTAAACAGGGTGATATTGCAAAAGTTCCTTTTAAAGACAACGATTTTGATTTAGTTGTTAGCTATGATTTGTTAGAACATCTAGATCAGCAAGAAATTTATAAGGGAGTGACAGAATCAATTAGAGTTTCAAGAAAATATATTTTACATAAAATTTATACTTTGGAAAATCGTTGGATTTCTTTAATTCATAATAAAGACAGGTCTCATTTATCAGTTTTTTCAAAGAATTTTTGGCAGAATGTGTTTATTTCTTTACCTAATGTTAGGCTTTTAAAGAGTAATTTTTTTCGTTTACCTTCTTTATTTGAGAGTGTTTTTTTAATGAAAAAGAAACCATGATCTTAAAAGGAATAAGTTTATTAAACTTTCGTAATTTTAAAAACAGAGAATTTTACTTTAATCCTTTTTTAACTATTATTCTTGGTGAGAATTCCAAGGGAAAAACAAATCTTCTTGAGGCTATTTATGCAATAATGAATGGGAGCGGTTTTAGAGAAAGTCGTGAAGAGGAGTTGATTTTGTTTACTAAGGACCAATCAATAATTAATTCTGTTTTTGGAATTAAAGATGAGAAACTAAATTTTAAGATTGTTTTAACAAAAAAAGATAGAAAAATTGACAAGAGTTTTTTTTTCAATAAAACAAAGAAAAGTTATTATCAATATATAAATGAATTGGCAAAAGGAGTCTTATTTTCCCCAGAACAGTTAGATCTTATTTCAGGATCTCCTAATTTGAGGAGAAAATATCTTAATAAGGTTATTTGTTTTTATGATCGGGATTATAAAAACAAAACTTTAAATTATGAGAGTGCTTTAAGAAAAAGAAATAAAGTCTTAGAGAGTTATCAAGGGGTTGGAGATCTACAAGAAGAACTTTTATTTTGGAATCAATATTTAGAAAAACAAGCTTCATATATTACTAAAAAAAGGAAGGAGTATCTAGATTTTTTAAATGAACATGGAAAAATAGATAATAAATATTTTAGTGTTCATTATTTAAAAAATGAGTTTAATACTGAACGTTTAAAAGAAAAAATTCATCTGGAAAAAAAGATGAGAAAAACCATTATAGGACCCCAAAGAGATGATTTTAAGATTATGTTGAAGAAGAATGGTTCAGAGCGAAATATTCATTTATTTGGTTCAAGAAGCGAACAAAGATTAGCTGTTTTTTGGTTAAAGGTTAATGAAGTAAAGTTTTATGAAGAATATATAAAGAAAAGGGCATTACCTCCGACCAGACCAATTATTTTACTCGATGATGTTTTTTCTGAACTTGATGTAAAAAATAAAAAGGTTATTTTTGATTTTATTAAAAATTATCAAACAATAATTACATCAACTGATATTAAGATTCTTGATTTAATAGAGATGCCAAAGAGTGTTATTGCTTTGTGATAAAATAAAGATATTTTCTTGCTTAGGAGGCATGCCGGAGTGGTTGAACGGACTGGTTTCGAAAACCAGCTGTACCTTGTTGGTACACAGAGGTTCGAATCCTCTTGCCTCCGCCAATTTTCGCAAAAAGTACAAATTTGGCTTTATATTCTGAGAGAAATCCGAACATTATTTGAAGAAAATCTGAATTCCGAATTTTAAAATTCAATCGTTTAGGCGGGCAAATAAGGTAATCTAACTGTCGATACACTTAAAAAAATCGCAAAGTCGAAGAATCTCATGAATCAAAAGTTTGTAAAAAGCTCTTATGGAGTTTATATAAACAAATATTTAATTCGTATAACCTAGCAAAATCTATTCAAAGAAATGAAATTATTACAGGTTATGTGTATGTTTTAAAAATAATCGAAACATTCTCAAAGTTATATTCCTACGTGATAATCGCAAGAACGGTTTCTTTAAGGGAGTTATTGGTTAGTAATTGTATTTTGACCAATGGCATTTAGAAATATCGATTTCTGCAAATAACCCTTTCTCTTTATTGCAATCTACTTTTGCTACAGTCTCACCATAAGGGCCAACAATCATAGAGTTTCCAATACTCGTTTCTTTGTAAATTCTTCCTGTTTTAGCTTTAATGTTTAGTCTATCGGCAAAATTGCAAAAAATAGCATATGCCTGATTTTCAACAGCTCTTGCCTTAACTAAACGTTCCGTTTGAATAAGTTCAATATTTTTGGGGACTACTTTGCTAGAGGCTTTTATATCTTCTTCTGCCCACATAGCCAAGTTGATTATTAAATCTGGTTTTAAATTTCTATACTCATCAGATATCCTTGAAGAATGCAGGTCGGCACAGACCTGAATGGCTATCTTGCCTATTCTTGTCTTAAATACTTTAGTATTGATGCCTTTTTTTAAATACCTCTTTTCGGAAGACCATAAACATTGTTTATCATAAAAGCCTAATATTTCCCCGCTCGGATTAATAAGACAAGCAGAATTATATCTTTTGTTCTCTATAGTTCTAACAAAACTACCGGGAATTAAACTAATATTAAATTTTTTTGCTAATAAAGAAAGCTTATTGAATATTAAATTGTTTTTTTCGAAAGACAGCTGATAATTAGCATATAAAGGTCCAGTTAAAGCATATTCGGGGAAAATAACTAGATCAGGCTTTAAATAAGAATGTTTTTTAAGTACTCTTTCAAATTTTCTGAGATTTGCTTCAATGTTCAGATAAATTATTTTATATTGAATCGCTAAAACCTTAATTTTTTTCATAGCAATAACAGCATAGAATATATATTTTTATTAACAAGAGGTAAATCAATTAGGAACCAATTAGAGAAAAGTAACTCAAAAAAAATTATTTACTTATTCTTATTCTACGATACAAAAAATTAAAACTACAAATGGTTAAAGAATTGATATACTTATTGAAGAAATTTCGTCGGATTTATTAAGTTTCCTAGTCTATTACCATACAAATTCACGGGAAAATCATCAGGATATATGGATAAACTTAAAAAAAGACTAACCACTTCCAAAAAGATTATTGGCTTAATAATTTTGTTAGTGGTTATTGGTTGGTTTGGTTGGCGGATATTCGGCACTAGAGAAAAAAAACCCTTAATTAAGACTATTAAAGTAAAACGTGGCCCAATTGTTTCTTCTGTTTCCGCTTCCGGCTCAGTGATTGCCAGTAACATTATGGAAATTACCACTCAGGCTAGCGGTATCGTCAAAAAAGTCTATGTCAAAAATGGCGATCGGGTGACAAAAGGACAAAAAATTGTCGAAATCACCCTTGATCAAACTGGCCAGCAAAAAAAAGCTCAAGCCTACGCTACTTATCTTTCTGCTAAAAACAGCTTAGAATTGGCTAAAGCAACTCAATATACTTTACAAGCGGAGATGTTTTCCAAATGGGATACTTTTAAAAAATTGGCTGAGAGTGATTCTTACAAAGACGAAAATTCACCTAACCGCGCTTTGCCTGAGTTTCATATTCCTCAAAAAGAATGGCTAGCGGCGGAGGCGAAATACAAAAACCAGGGAGCAGTTGTTGCTCAAACGCAGGCAAACCTTAACAACGCCTGGCTTAAATACCAGTTAAATTCACCGATTGTTAAATCGCCGATTGAGGGGACGATTGCCGGCCTTTCTATTTCCAGAGGTATAATCATCACTAACTCAAGTTCCAGTACCACCGACACCTCCTCAAGAATTGCCGTAATTAAAAGAGAAGGAAAACCTCTGGCTAGGTTTAATCTTTCTGAAATTGATATTTCCAGAGTGATGACCGGACAAAAAACAACCATTACTTTAGACAGTTTTCCCGATAAAACTTTTATCGGGAAAGTTATTAGCGTTGATAAAATAGGAGCAATTAAGAGCGGTGTCACCCAATACCCAACCCTTATTCAATTAAATAAATCAGTGCCGGAAATTCTTACCAATATGGCGGTTACTGCCACCATTATTATTGAAAGAAAAAACAATGTTTTATTGGTTCCTTCAAACGCTGTTCAAACCCGAAAGGGACACAGTTTCGTTAGAACATTAAAGAAAAATAAAACTAAATTTATTCGGGTAAAAACAGGTCTGGCGACCGATACAGAAACAGAGATTATTTCTGGATTAAATGAAGATGATTTAGTCGTTGTCAACGGCGCCTATTCGTCTTCTTCCCAGACCAAAAACGGGTCGCCCTTTGGCAAAAATAGCTTGGGTAGCTTTAGAAAATTTGCTCGTTAAAGAAAAAAATCATGATTAAAGCTCTTCACTTGACCAAGGTTTACAAAACAGGGGAAATGAAGGTAGTTGCTTTAGACAATGTTTCTTTTGAAATTAAAAAGGGGGAGTTTGTGGCTATTATGGGCCAGTCGGGATCGGGTAAATCTACCTTGATGTACATTCTCGGCGCCCTAGATACTCCCACCAAAGGAAAATATTTTTTGAATGGAAAATTAATTGCCAACTTAACCGACGATCAGTTAGCCGAAATTAGAAACAAAAAAATTGGTTTTGTTTTTCAAGCATATAATTTATTACCAAGGACAACTGCCCTAAAAAATGTAACTTTGCCGATGGTTTATGCCAATATAGCTAAAAAAAAACAAATAAAAAGAGCAAAAGAGCTACTTCAAGAAGTAGGTCTTCAAAACAGACTTGATCATACTTCTGCTCAACTTTCAGGAGGCCAACAGCAAAGAGTGGCTATTGCTAGGGCGCTAAGTATGGATCCAGATATTATTTTAGCTGATGAGCCAACCGGTAATATTGCCAGTCATCAAGCGGAAGAAATTATGAAAATCTTTCAAAACTTAAATAGACGGGGGCGGACGATTGTGATGATTACCCATGAGCGGGAGCTAGCCAAATACGCCCAAAGAACTATCTATTTACATGATGGGAAGATAATTCAAAAGTAAAAATTACTATGAATAAAGAATTAATATGGGAAAGTTTTAATACGCTTGCCCTTAATAAAGTAAGAACAGGGCTGGCAATGTTGGGGGTAATTATCGGCATTGGTAGCGTTATTGGTTTGATGGGTTTAGGTCAAGCCTCCCAACGCTCGGTAGAAAATAGGATTAAATCTTTAGGATCTAATTTGCTTACAATTATGCCCGGGGCAATAAAAGATAAGGGGATAAGAGGGGCCGCCGGAGGAAAAAAAACCCTAACTTACAATGACGCGCAAGCAATTAAAAACTCTTCTAAAATTAAGACTGTGAAAAATGTTACTGCTGAATACGGTGAAAGAACTCAAGTAATAGCGGGTAAAAATAATACTAATACGCAAGTTTCTGGTGTTACCCCCGAATATTTGACGGTTAGAAATTTAGACCTGGCATCGGGATCGTTCATTAACGAACAACATTTAAACTTAATGAGTAAGGTGGCGGTTTTGGCCCCACAAACAGCCATTGATTTATTTGGAGAGGGCGCAAATCCAATTGGCAGAACTATTCGTATTAAAGGAATATCCTTTAAAGTTATTGGTTTGACAGAAACCAAAGGAGGGAGCGGTTTTAGCAATCAAGACGATCGGATCTATGTTTCTTTAACCACTGCTCAAAAACTTATCTTTGGTGTTGATTACTTGAGTGCAATTTATATTGAAGCCGTATCAGACAAGTTGATGAACGAGGCTAGAGATGATGTTGGATATTTCTTGCTGGCAAGACACAAAATTAAAGATGCGACCCAGGCCGATTTTTCCATTATGTCTCAAGAGGATATTTTGGGAACAGCCAATCAAGTAACCGGCACCTTTACTGCCCTTTTGTCTGGAATTGCGGCTATCTCTCTTCTTGTTGGTGGGATTGGGATTATGAACATCATGCTCGTTACCGTTACGGAACGGACGCGAGAGATTGGTTTGCGAAAAGCGCTGGGAGCAAAAAGGAAGACTATCACCACTCAATTTTTATTAGAGGCGACCATGATTACAATAATAGGGGGAGTATTGGGTGTGGTTTTAGGAATAATTGTCTCTTTTCTCCTGTCCCGTTTTATGAATTTACCATTTGTATTCTCCCTTCCGTCGGTCTTTTTAGCGTTTGGAGTGTCGGCAATTATTGGAATTTTATTTGGCTGGTATCCTGCCCAAAAGGCGGCCAAACTACAACCCATTGAAGCCTTAAGATACGAATAAGTTTATTTTTAAGCCTTTACTTTTTCCAGTTTGCTAACAAAACCCTGCCTATTTTTTCTTCCGACAAATTGATTGACCACCTTGCTTTTCTTAAAAATCAACAAAAATAATTCCCTTACTATCAAGAACTTCTTTTTGAAAGAAATTTAGGAGATAAGAATAGTTAAAACATTGTTTTTTTACAATTAACTATTTCATATAACTAACATCCAGTTGACAAAAATTGACGTTTAAAATATAATTGTACTTATCATTTAATAAATCCGCTTGAGTCGAAGTCGCGCTCGACGAACTGGTAAAGCCAGTGCGGAGCCTCGCAAAATCGAGGACGGATGGAAATCGTAGAAAAATTCCAGACCTGTATCACACCAGAAATCGAGCAGGTCACTGAGCTTACTTTGGTAACAAAGTAAGGAGAAAGGGTGGTACCGCGTTTTTTTATCTAAAGACGCCTCTTTGTATATCAGGATTGGTATATAGAGGGGCGTTTTTTTTATAATAAAAACTATGACTAAAAAACTGTGGCAAACTATAGGAGATGTTAATAAACTTATTGAGCAGTACACTGCTGGCGATGATATTTTACTGGACCAAAAGCTGGTGGTATTTGATATCTATGGATCCTTATCACACGCCAAAATGTTAGCAAAACAGCAACTTATTGAAAAAATCGATCTTGACAATATCCAAAATGGCTTAACTAAAATTTTAAATCTGTATCAAAAAGGTAAATATAAATTGAAACTTTCAGATGAAGATGTTCACACCAGAATTGAAAACGATTTAACTAAAAAACATCCTGATTCTGGAGCAAAATTGCACACTGGTCGATCCAGAAATGATCAAATTTTGGTTGATATCAAACTTTATACCAAACAACAATTAATCGATATTGCTTTAGCAATATGTGATTTAGCAAACATTTTTTATCAGAAAGCAGAAGAGTTATCAGATATTCCCCTTTTAGGGATGACCCATATGCAACCAGCCATGTTGTCTTCGTTCGGCTTGTGGTTAGGTTCATTTGTTGAAAGCCTACTTGACGATCTCTTTGTGGTTGAGTCGGCTTTCATACTTAATAATCAATCGCCCCTCGGTTCTGGTGCTGGTTATGGAGTTACTTTACCTATAGATCGGGAATATACTGCTAAGCTTTTGGGGTTTGCCAAGGTTCAAAACAACGCCCTTTATTGTCAAAACTCCAAAGGGAAGGTTGAGTCTACGGTTATTTATTCTTTATCCCAGATTATGGCCACTCTCAATAAGTTTGCTACTGATAGCCTTCTTTTTACTACCGAACCGTTTTCTTTCATTGCTTTCGATAAAAATCTTGGAACAGGCAGTAGTATCATGCCACAAAAACAAAATTGGGATGCGCTTGAGTTGATGCGGGCAAAATATCATCAAGTCCTTGCCACACAGATACAAATAAACAGTTCTATTTCCAATCTACCTTCAGGATATAACCGTGACTTACAGCAAATAAAAGGTAGCATTATGAATGCTGTTAATTTAACTCTTTCTTCATTAAAGATAGCTAAACTTTTTGTTCAAACACTTACGGTTAATGAAGTGGAGGTAAAAAAACATCTGCCCAAAGAGATTTATGCTACCCATTGGGCTTATGTTCTGGTTCAAGAGAAAAAACTACCATTTAGGCAAGCCTATCGGTATGTTAAGGATCACTTAAATGAAATTCCAGAATTTGATGTTAAAGAGCTTTTAAAACAGGCTGTTTCGCAAGGTTCTACAGGTAATCTTAATCTTTCAGATGTGCAACAGGTAATTCAGCAAAGGAGACATCGTTGGACCAGCGAAAGAACAGAATTTAAAAAAGTTATAAAGGATTTAATTAAAAATTAAGAAAGGAATTATGAAAAATAATCAATACAACCAAAAGGTTACTAAATATGAAGCCCAAAAGGGCAAGGTTAAGAAGGTCGTCTTTTTATACTCTGGAGGTTTAGATACATCCGTGATGCTTAAGTGGATACAAGATGAATATCAGGCGGATGTTATTACATTTACTGCTGACTTAGGACAGTCGCAAGTTGACCTGGATGCAATCAAGAAAAAAGCCATAAAAACTGGGGCTATTAAAGCGTATGTGGAAGACCTTAAAGATGAGTTTGCGAACAACTTTGTTAGTAAAGCAATTAGGGCTAATGCACTGTATGAAGATAAATATCCACTTAGTTCATCTATCGCGCGATATTTAATTGCCCAAAAAGCTATTGAGATTGCGAAAAAAGAAGGAGCTGATGCTTTTGTTCATGGGTGCACTGGCAAAGGTAATGATCAAATACGATTTGATGTCACCGCCTTTAGTTTAGATCCAAGTATTAAAGTCATAGCCCCAGTGAGAGAGTGGAATATGACAAGAAAAGAAGAGATTGATTATGCCAAAAAGCATGGAATTGAAGTTAAAGCAACCAAAGAAAAATCTTATTCAATTGATGAAAGTATGTGGGGCAGAAGTTCTGAGTCAGGAATTTTAGAGTTTCCAGATAAAGAACCTCCAGCTGATGTTTTCGAGTGGGTTACTATTCCTGAGCAAGCTCCAGATAAACCAACTTATGTTGAAATAGAATTTAAGAAAGGGTTACCAATTGCTTTAAATGGTAGGGAGATGAAATTAGCGGTTCTTATTCAGGAGTTAAATAAAATTGCAGGACAAAACGGAGTGGGTATTATTGACCACATAGAGAATAGGGTTGTTGGTATGAAGTCGAGGGAAGTATATGAGTGCCCTGCTGCTATAACTCTAATTGAGGCTCATCGAGATCTACAGAAAATGGTTTGTACTAATAACCAAGATTTTTTCAGAACAATTGTTGAGGATAAATGGACTAATTTTGCCTTTTCTGGACTATGGCTAGAACCATTAATGGAAGATTTAAATGCCTTCCTTGATTCAGTGAACAAATATGTAACCGGTTGGGTTAGACTAAAACTGTATAAGGGAAGTGTCCGAGTCGTTGGTAGAAAATCGCCTTTCTCTTTGTATGACCACGACTTGGTAAGTTTTGACAATAAAATAGTATATAATCAGGCGTCAGCGGCTCCTTTTATTGAACTTTTTGGCTTGATGACTAAAACAGCTTACCAAGTGCACCATAAAATATCGTGAGTGGTGTGTGTTATGA
>CAYTFR010000018.1:0-14931 GCA_964437175.1 uncultured Gammaproteobacteria bacterium
TTCAGTGCGGTCTTGCCCCAAATATGAAAATGGTATAGAATATTCATTTGATAAAGATGGAAGGATTACTAGAATCATACATTTCCACTACAATCAACGTCATCCCCGTCCTCAACACGAGATAACGTATGTCGAAACTTTTAAGTATGACAAAGATGGTTATTTAGAAGTAAGATCTTTTTCGCGGCCACACAAAGAGCCTGTTCTTGATCGGTTTAGATACGCTATAACTTCAGATGGTAAAAGAGAACCGATCTCAATAGAGAGGCTCGGAAGGATTTATGATAATCATCATAATCATATAGGTTATATAGGTGAAGATATAAAAACGACTATTGAGGTTGATCTTACTCATTGGAAAGAATTGTTAGAAACCAAACCAACCGATTCTGCCGTAGAAAAAGCCTCATCACCCCCCTCAGAATTAGGAATCGAAGATTATACGATAGAAGAAAGTCACTCTGGTATTCGTTTTGACAATCCGAACGATCTTAAAAAGGCTCTTGCTACATGGAAAATTGAAAATGATTATTCTGACACTGTAGATATTTATGGAAAAAAACCTTTTGCTCCTTTTAAAATAATAGAAATACCAGATGAGTTTCAACAACAAATAATAAAAGAGGTACAAAGGGTGTACGAGGCTGTTCAAAATTCTCCAGATCCAGACATATGCAGAAGAATATGGAAAGGATTTGATTATGATCCTATGGGGAATGTCAATGAAAAAAAAATGTGGGATGGAAAAACTGAACTAACTGTTGGTCTTAACATTAAAATAACTAAATACAATGGTATTCAATTAAAATTAGATTCCTCTTATTATGCATATGAACTTGAAGAATCTCTAGCAGAAGCAATAAATAAAAAAAGAGGATTTTGGGGAGCAACCATAATAGTTCCTATTAATAGCCAAACAAAAAGAGATGGGTCTTTTTTCGTTAATCTTGCTGAAGCCTGCCAAAAAATGGGAATACCTGTGACCGAAGAACAAGCAGAAAAATACATTGAAAAATGGGTTTACAGATATCAAAGACAAGAAGAATATGAGGCAATTGAAAGACTACTCTTGTGGGAAGATGAAATCAGGGGTGTCAAAGTTAGGCTAAAGTTTCCCGGCGATTCAAAACAATCTATTTTCAAAGGAGGACCCTATATTTGGGGTCAATTACCTGAAAACGAGGGAATTTTTAAGAAAGAACGAATAGCAGACCTCTATCCAAGAATAGAAATTGAAGTTAGACCACCAGGAGATCCATTTTATGAAGAAGGAATACGACAAACATACAAAACGATTAACAAATATACCAGAGAATTAAACAAATTTGCTTCTTTAAGAAAGCGTTACACTCCTCCTTTATTGGTGAGTTTTTTTATTTGACAACATATTGTACGATTATATTACAACCGTATGTTAAAAAACATATCTATATATACCCGAACAATTAAGAAAAAATTGCGTATACTGCTATCAAATTTCTCGTCATAAAGTCTCCTTAAACCTTCAAAATTTATTATAATTGCAAATAACGATTTATCAGATTCGCCAAAAAACTTCTATCAATAATATGACCAATAAAAAAATAGAAAATAAAAAATACTCTACTTTATACATTGTCCGTCATGGACAAACTCTTTGGAACAAAAAAAAACTTATTCAAGGGCATAAAGATTCACCATTAACAAAAAAAGGTATAAAGCAAGCAAAAGATTTATCTAGAAAACTTAAAAAGATTAACTTCGACTCTATTTATTCTTCAGATCTTTTAAGAGCAAAAAGAACAGCTGAAATAATTAATCTTGAAAAAAATTTAGCGATTCAAACAACCAAACTTTTAAGAGAAAGATATATGGATCATTTTGAAGGAAAATCAACCTCATATTATGAAGAAAAACTTAAAAAAACCATCAAAGATTATCAGAAATTAACAAAAAAAGAACGATTTAAATTCAAAGTTGAACCTCAAATTGAAAATGACGAACAAATAATTGAAAGATTTATTACTTTCCTTAGACAAATAGCTATAACAAAATTAGGAAAAAAAATTTTAATAGTCAGCCACGGAGCAATAATGAGAGTCTTTCTTATCCACTTAGGATATGGAACATATGAGAATTTGTCTTTTGGATCAATCAAAAACACAGCTTATATCAAGCTCTTATCTGATGGAGTTGATTTTTTTGTCAAAGAAACCGAAGGAGTTGAGTTATTATAGGATAATTTCTTATTAGAGAGAAAAATGTGGATAACTTTATTAATCCTTAATATTATAGGGCTCTTTCTGATCTAATAAACACAATAAAAAGTTTAGAAACAAAAATTATTAATAATTAATTTATAAATTATCTATGGTATACTTTTTTACATGGAAAAAAACAAAATAATTATTACTTCTGTTTCTGTAATTGTTCTTTTTGCCTTTCTAAGCATAGTTTACGTCTTGACAAACAAACCTGAAAAATCAATAAACCCTCAACTTTTAAAAATAAAACAAACTGATCATATTAAATGGGCTAAAAATAAAAAAAATATCTTAATTGAATACAGCGACCTTCAATGCCCAGCTTGTAAAAAGTTCCAACAAATCCTTAAACAAATAGAATCTTCTGGAAGCGCTGATTACGCCTTAACAAAAAAAATCACCTTTGTTTACCGACATTTTCCTCTAACAACTATTCATCAAAACGCTTATCAGGCTGCCATTGCAGCTGAATCAGCTTCTAAACAAGGTAAATTCTTCCAGATGGCTGATAAACTTTTTGAGACCCAAGAAACCTGGTCTGAAACAAAAAATCCTCAAAATTATTTTGAAAAAACAGCTCAAGAACTAAAATTAGACATCAATAAATTCAAAGCTGATATGAAAAACAAACAATTAAAAAACAATCTCCAAGAAAACATTTCTTCTGGCCAAGAATTAGGTATAAATTCTACACCAACCTTTTTTCTTAATGGAAAAAAATTAGAGATAAAGTCTCTCGACCAGTTTGTTCAAGCTTTAAAAAACGCACCATGAATCTTTTTCTTAAATATACTACCCCAAACAAAAACAAAATAGGGGAGTACTTAGTCTTTCCTATCCCTCAAAACTCAAACAACCAACTCAGAGAAAAACTAGAAATAAAAAGCAGTCTTAAATTCAAATTATTTAATGAACCAAAATACAAGAATGAGTTTATTGTTTTTAAGCTAAGCAAAAATAGAGATAAACTTCAGATAAATACAAAGGTTAAACTCTTAAAGACAAAAAACAACATTAAGAAAAACAATTTTAAACCTTATTTTGTAAAAGACAGATTTATAAATTACCAAGATAAGAAAATAAAGAACTTATCTCAAAAAATCATTCTTAAAGAAAAAAAACCTTATCAACAGATAAAAAAAATTTATGATTTTACGGTTAATAATTTAACCTACGACAAACCAATAAAAGGCTTATACTCCTACAAACAAGCTATTGAGGTTTTAGAAGGCAAAAGATCAGGTGTTGATTGCGGAGGTTTTTCAACCCTCCTTATTTCTTTATTACAAAGCCAAAATATTCCTGCCCGTTTGGTCGTTGGATATTTAAAAAATAAAAGTTTTTTAAGTAAAATCTTTTTAACTTTTAACTTATTAACAATGCACGCTTGGGTAGAAGCTCTACTTCCAAACAACACCTACTTGTCATTAGACCCATCAATTGAATGGCGAAGAAAAAAAGGATTAACCAAAAGAAAGGGTGGCTTTGGAGAAATACCTAACGACAGAATTATCTTTTCTTATGGCCAAGATTTTTCTATAAATCTTAAGAATAAAAACTATAATATAAACATATTACAACATCCAATAATAATATGATCTCAACTGATTTTGCCCCTAACGAAACATGGTCTGATGGAATATCATCGCTAAAAATTCTTTTCCAGCCATGGAAATGGAGAAGGGGAGAGGCTTTACAAAAAGCTGAAAGAAAACTAAAAATGTACTTTCCAGAATACCAGTTATTCTTTTACCTTAGTGGCCGATCAGGATTATATAATCTCCTTAAAGCATTAAATCTTCCTCAAGGAACTGAAATTCTGATTCAGGCGTTTACTTGCCAGGCTGTTATACTGCCTATATTAGCCAATAAATTAAAACCTGTTTATGTTGATATTGAAAACCAATCGTTTTCAATCAATCCCATAGATTTAGAAGAAAAGATAAGCCCAAAATCTAAAGTTCTTATTCTCCAGCATTCATTTGGTTTTACACCAAGTCAAAGAAACAAGATACTCTCAATTAGCAAAAAATACAACTTACTGCTGATTGAAGATATAGCCCATGGATTTGATCAAACAATAATCAAACAACAAAACAAACAATCAATTTATCTTTTATCGTTTGGAAGTTCTAAAGCCCTATCCTCAGTTTACGGCGGAGCCATCTCCACTAATGATAAAACCATCATTACTCTTTTAGCCAAACAAAGACAAAGCTTTCTTAAAAAACAACCCTCCTTTTTATTTATTCTTAGATCTCTTTTTTATAAACCTTTATCTTTAATCATTAAACAAACTTACAATTTATACATAGGAAAAATACTTCATTTTATTCTTAAAACAACCAAACTTTTACCTTTCCAGATTACGAGTAAAGAGAAAAAAGGAGAGTTTGATAATACTTTAAATAAAAGATATCCTAATGCTCTTGCTTTTTTATTAATTAACCAACTTGAAAAATTTCAGCGCATAGAAAAACAAAGAAAAAAAATTAGTGAATATTATTTAACAAACCTTAATAAAAAAATTGTCAATAATTTATTGACAATTAACAATTCATTGATCCGTTTTCCGATTCTATCTAACAATCGTCATCAGCTAATAAAGTCCTTAGCTAAAAAAAATATCTTTTTAGGCAACTGGTATAATCAAGTAATTGCTCCAAAAGGAATTAATCTTGATAAAATAATGTACGAAAAAGGCAGTTGTCCTCAAGCAGAAAAAATCGCTCAAAAAATTGTCAATCTGCCAACTAATATAACAATCCAACAAGCAGAAAAAATTTGCCAATTAATTCAAAAAGAGCTTAGTTAAAAAAATAATATCCCAAGGTTCAGGTACAAAACAACACCGGGGGTTGCTTAAGAATGGAAATTAAAATAATAAAAAACCAACAAATCTGGACTGATTTTTTCAATCAAAATGGGTCGTTGTCTTTTCTTCAATCATGGGAATGGGGTGAACTTCAAAAAAAACTCAATTACAAAACTTTAAGACTAGGCATTTATGAAAACAATTCTCTTCAAGCCATTGCTCAAGTTATAAAAATTAGAGCTAAAAGAGGATCTTTCCTTTTTGTCCCTCACGGTCCAATAACCAAAATTCAAACCTCAAAATTAAAAATTAAAAGTTTTTTAAAGCTTTTAAAAAACTATCTTTTTCTCCTTGGGAAAAAACAAAATTTTTCTTTTATCCGTATTGCCCCAATATTAGAAAACAATCCTCAAACTAAAGAACTATTTAAGGATATTGGTTTTAAACCAGCTCCAATTTATCTCCATGCGGAAAGAGCTTGGGTAAAAAAACTAATCAAGGACAATAAAGAACCTAAAACTGAAAACGAACTTCTAAAAGAGATGAGAAAAAACACTCGTTATCTTATTCGCCGAGCAAAACGAGACGGAGTAAAAATAGACATAAGAACCGATAATAAAGCTATTGATGATTTTTATAAAATATATAGAATCACCAGCCAAAGAGAAAAATTCACCCCTTTCTCAAAAGATTTTATTCAAAAAGAGTTTAATGAATTTAAAAAAAACAATAATGGCTTGTTTTTATTCAGCCGATTTAAAAATGACTATTTATCCTCAGCTCTAATTGTTTTCACCCAATCAACTGCCTTTTATCATCAAGGAGCTTCTATTCATACTAAAATACCAGTCTCTTATCTTCTTCAATGGCAAGCAATTGAAACAGCCAAAAAACGATCCTGCCAATTTTATAATTTTTGGGGAATTTTTAAAAAAAACAGAACCCCTCAAAGTTGGAAAGGATTAAGTTTCTTTAAAAAAGGATTTGGAGGATATCAAATAGATTATCTACCTACTCAAGACTATATTTTATCTTCAAAATATTATCTTAGTTATCTTTATGATACCTGGCTTATGTGGAGAAGGGGAGTATGAAAAATTCACCCCTAAGTTTTAGCGCAAATTGGTAATATCAGAGTAGAGAAGTATCTCTTTAAAAAAGGCTAACCAAACCTTTTTCAAGAGCTTTATCAAAACTTTTCTTTAAAAAAATTATTGCCAATGAAAGATAAATTAAGTTTAATATCAAACTCATATAAAGCTTGTTTAAATCAAGATTCCCTTTATTGATTATTTCTCTTGCTCCCTCAAAAATATAACTGGTTGGAACTATCATCGCTATTTTTTGAGCCCAATTAGGCAAAATTGAAACTGGATAGTAAATAGCAGAAAAAGGCGAAATAATCATCACTGCTGTCCAAGCTAAGGTTTGGATTTTTGTTCCATACCTTAAGATCACCCCAGCCACTAGAAAACCAATCCACCAGCCAGTCAAGATTAAAAGAAAAATAAAAGGCAACAAATAAAATCCATAACTAAAAACATTTATTTTATATAATAAAAAGGCTAAAAACGAAGCAAAAGTAAAGCTTAATATTGCTTTTATAATTCCAATAATAATAAAAGAAGAGATCCACTCTGAAAACTTAACCGGGCTAACAAAAATATTGGGTAAGTTCTTGCTCCATAAATCTTCGAGAAGATTAACAGTTATCTCATACTGACCTCGCCAAACAATAATCCAAAATAAAATTCCTGAAATAATTAATATAACTATCTGAGAAAGTTCTGAACCATAGGACTTTAAATATGAACTGGTTATTCCCCAAATCAATAAATCTATTGTTGGCCAATAAAAAGAATCAGAAAGCCGATCAAGACTTCTTCTAAAATAAAACATGAAACGGAGTATTATCCCGTATATTCGATGAATTTTCATAAAAGGTGCTTGTCAAACAGAATTCAAGCCTTTATATTTAACAATTTCTAAAAAATAATCCTCTAAGGTTGGTTTATCAATACTGATCTCATCATATTCAATTTCTCTCTCCAACAGGTCTTTTAAAAAATAGGGAATTGTTTTCTCTATTAAATCAATAACAATATATCGTCCTTTAAGTTGATAATTAAGTTCTCGTTTTTGACAGATATCAATTGTTCTTTTTAATCCGTCTTTGATTAATAGACTAATATGAGAAATCTCTATTTTTTTGGCTAAGTTATCCGGAGTATCATCAGCAACAATCTTCCCTTGATTAATAAAAATAACCCGATCACAGATCTCTTCTACCTCAGCCATGTTATGAGAAGTAATCAAGGTTGAAACTTGAAACTTTTTTCTCTCTTCAAGTAAAAACTCCCGAATATATTTGGCCACCTCAGGATCAAGCGAGGCCGTTGGCTCATCAAGCAACAATATCCGAGGATAATTAATAAAGGCTTTAGCTAAATTAACCCGAGTCTGCTGGCCAGCAGACAAATCTCCAATCTCTTTGTTCCAAAACTCTTCCAATCTAAAAATCTCTTTTATTTTCTTCAACCGATTTTTTCGATCAACTATTGTATACAGATAAGAAAGAAAAGTTAGACTTTCTCTAACCGTCAAACGCCATGGTAAACTAACATAAGTTGATGAAAAATTTACTTGTTCCAAAATCTCTTCTCGGTTTTTTTGAAAGTTTTTGCCAAAATAACTAATTTCGCCTTTTGTCGGAGTCAAAATACCCAAAAGCATCTGGATAGTGGTTGTTTTACCAGCTCCGTTTGGCCCTAAAAATCCCAACATCTCTCCTTCTTTTAACTCAAATGAGATATTATTAACTGCAATAAAACCTTTATTCTCTTCCCGCCTCAAAACAAACTCTTTTTTAGGATCAGAAAAACTATTTTTATTAATTGGAAAAACCTTTGTCAGGTTTGACACTCTTAAAATATTCATATTTTGATCATATCACATCCTTAAATAAAACTCTATGGAGCAACCTCCTGGCTTAAACCAGAATAAAAACGCTTAGCTTAAAAATTAAAGTCCGTAGATAATAAATAGTAGTAATAGAAACTATATCTTAGGATTAATAAAGTAAGTAAAAAGCAAGGTTATAATTATTCCTAATATAAAATATATCATTTGAGAAAATCCTTTTTGTTTATTATAAGCTTTATGAAGCTCAGGAATCAAATCAGCTGTAGCTATATAGATAAACATACCACCAGTAAACGCAACCACAATCCATAAATAGTTTTTAATAACCGAATAAAAACTATAAGTAATTATAGCCCCTAAAAAAGCAGTTAATGCTGATAAGAGATTAAAATAAACAACTCTTTTTTTTGACACTCCTGAAGCCAACATAATGCTAAAATCAGCAATCTCTTGAGGAATTTCATGAGCTGCGACCGCTAAACTCGTTGCCACTCCTAAAGGAAAACTAATCATAAAACTAGCTGCTATTGCCACTCCATCTATAAAATTATGAACCGAATCACCTAATGAAATCAAATAAACTAAGGCTTTAATTTTATGGTGATGACATTCATCATTATGATGATGATGAAACCAAAAAAAACTTCGCTCCAAAAAGAAAAAAAGGACAATCGCCATAAAAACAGGAATAAAAAAATAATCAATTGTTTTTGCATTCTTAATGGCTTCAGGCAATAAATCAAAAAAAGCTGAAGTTAATAAAACCCCAGCTGCAAAGCTGATTAATTTTGTAGTAAACTCTTGTGATAATTCCTTCTTTATCAAAAGGATAACACCTCCAATTAAAGAAAAGACACTTCCAATAAAAGTAAAAAAAAGAATATTAATCAACATTTTATTTCATTATATAAAACTTTTGGACCTGCTTTTTAACCTTTTCTTAATATTTTAATCAGATTAGAATATGTGTTTAAATTATGAATTGTTGCTAACCGAAACGCCAAGCTATCTTTAATCTTAAACAAATGATATAAATAAGATCGTGAATAGTTAGAACAAGTATAACAGTTACAAATCTCAGATATAGGTCTTTTATCTTCAGAGTATTTTTTCTTTAAAGGAAATAAATAACTAAAAACAGTTTTTTTATTTTGCCAATCATTAACTAATACATATAATCGTCCGTGTCTGGCATCCCGAGTCGGTAAAACACAATCAAATAAATGATAACCCATCAAAGATAAATCAACAATATTCTGAGGTGTGCCAACTCCTAAGGCAAATCTTATTTTATCATCAGGTGTTAACTGGGCATTAAATCGGCTTATCTCCAAATCCAAATTACCATGATCATCAATCAACCAACCACCAAAACCATAACCGTCAAAACCGATCTTTAAAAGCCCTTTAGCACACCTTTCTCTTTGTTTTCTATTAGTCCCTCCTTGAATAACTGATAAAAGCAATGGTCTTTGAGATTTTTTTATCTGGCGTTTATCAAGTTGTCTTAAATACTCTTTTTTAGCCCGCTTAGCCCATTCAATAGTAATATCAACGCTTCTCTTTAACTCAAAATCATCTGCTTTTGGATCAGTAAAATAATCCAAAGCAATCATTACATCCACTCCTAGATTAAACTGAACTTGAATTGATTTTTCAGGAGTAAAATTTATTGTTTCTTTTTTTCCATTCAAATGATTTAATTTAAATATTACTCCTTGAGAATTAATTTCACCAATAATTTTCTTCTTATGAATTAAAGACATTATCTGAAACCCGCCAGAATCAGAGATCACCCAGCCATTCCAGTTCATAAATTGCTTTATCCCGCCATATTTGTATAAAAACTCATCACCTGGCTGAAGCATTAAATGAAAGGTATTGATAATTACTCCTTCTATACCCGCTTGTTTTAGATCAGTTGAGTCAATACTTCGAATAACACCTTGAGTAGCATCAGGAAAAAAAACTGGTAAGTTTAATTTCCTTTTTTTAATATTAATCTCATTTAAATATTTCACAGCCTTAATTTTAACATAAAATAATTTTATCTCTTTAACCTCTAAAACCTTAAAAATAGAGTAGAGGAGTAAAAAGACTGTTATAACAATCTATACTCGATTATCGATAGTCCTATAGTATGTATAACGACAGATAAATTAATTAATAGAGAACAAAGAATTAATTAGCAATAAAAAAATATTAACAAAAAAAATAGTAAAAAAAGTCTTTATAACAATCTAAACTCAAAACAGCTCTTCTCTCTCGCCACTCTCCCTTAACGTCGTAAAAGATACAATTTACGACGTTATATACATTCTTTCCCCTCTAAAAATTTCTCTTAATTATCACTCTCCATAAAGAAACGTTTTACCAAGAGAATTAAGAGGAGAACAGATCCTCTTGTTTTATCATTTCTGATAAATAATTTTACTCAATAACTAGATATTTAGAATAAAAATAGCCTAAATTTGTTTAACCTAATACTAACCCTACTCCGATTAGTTCTTGCCATCTATTTTAGCTTGTCATGACAAACCAAACAATTATTTTCAAGGCTAAAAAAATAAACAAAGACCAATAGTCCTTCGTTTTATTTTAGATTGTCTTATTCGTCTAAAATATAAAAAACAAGGCTAATTATTATCTCTATCTTCAAACAATCATCAAATACATTTAGGCTGTCAAAAACATCTAAAACTCAATAATTAAGGCTAAAAATTGCCGGAAATAAACTCGGCAACAAATTGTATTTTACACTATTACAATAGTCTAATTAAATAAATTCAAGCCTGGAAAATAATTTTATCCACAAAGATAATTAGCAGAATAAAAAGATAAGTGTTAAACAACTCTTTAGAGAATAAAGCAAATCTTTTAATAAGATTTACTAAACAAAAGTTAGTCTTAACTTCCTTTTTAAATTAAAATTTTCAAAAAAATTATTACGATTATTTTTTATCCTATAGTTTTATTTTCACTACTATAGGATATTTATTCACGTCCGTCAAACTTTCAACTTCTTACTCTCCCCTCTTCTCTATTCCTTATAGCTATTAACTAAATCTAATTGATAAAAAAACAACTAAAAAAACAAAAAATAAAACAACTAAATATTCTTTTATAGTCTCTTTAAACAGCTTTTTTTCAATGTAATTAAATATCACTCCTAGTAAAGAATAATATGAACTGGTTATAAATAAAGATAAAATTGCTCCATTAATTGGGACAAAAGAAAAAACAATCGACAACTCTCCAATAAACAATGAAGCTATTAAACCATATTTAATTAATTCTTTTTCTATATTCACCTGAGGGTCAATACTCCATAAATACTGAACAGCTAATGGGAAACTCAAAAAAAATACTCCTAACCCATTTAAAAAGAAATTGCTTTTCATTGAAAATAAGACATTAGTTATTAAAAAAAGAACCAATGTTTGGTAAAAAAAGTTAACTGAAAAAGCAGCTCTGAAAAGCTGAAAACTCTTCTCTACTCCTATATTGAGGATATTAGAAACCAGTAATAAAGCGTATATTGAAATAGCATAAATAATAATAAACGGAAATCTTGTTAACCATCTAACAGGAAATAAAAAGTAAAAAAAGTAAAAAGAGATACTCATATAGACCGGCATTAAAAAAAGCATTAACCAACCAGTTTTAACTTTATTTACAGACCTGGATAACAAACCGGTTTTTCTATTAAGATCAATTATTGAAAAATAGGTTAATAAAACACCAAAAAATATAAATATAACTATAAAATATAAATATTTATCAAAAGAAAAAAAGGTAGCAATCAACATTAGCCAAGTCAAAATAAAAGAAGAAATAACCAATCTAACTCTTTTTTGAATCTTGCCTATTTTTTTATAAAGTTTATTAAAAAACATCTTTTTTGTGAAATTCCACTAAAGTTAATTGAAGAATCAATCAATTACCAAATCTTCCGGAATATCAAAATTTGAAAATACTTGCTGAACATCATCCAATTCTTCTAAAGCTTCAATTAAAGATAATATTTTTTTCGCTTTAACTTGATCATTAACTAAAATAGTATTCTGAGGCTTGTAATCAATCTCTGGAACTGACATCTGAACATCCTTATTTATATCAGAAACCTTACCAATATTTTCAAATGGAAAATAAAGATAATAATGATCCTTGTCCTGCTCTATATCAAAAGCAACTATCTTTTCTGACAAACTAAAAACTTGATTCTCCATAACCTTTGCTTTTTCAAAAACTATTAAACCGCATTTTTTAAACATATAACTAACAGATCCTTGATCAGCTAATTTACCACCATATTTATTCAATGTTTGGCGGATAGAATTGTAAGTCCGATTATTATTATCTGTTGCTGTCACAATAATTAATGATATCCCATCAGAAACAAACCCTTCATAAATGATTTCTTTTAATCTATCTTTTTCAGGCCCGACTCCCCTTTTAATTGCTTTATCAATACTGCTTTTGGGCATATTAAAGCGTTTTGCTTTCTCAATAACCATCCGCAGTTTTAAATTAAGATCAGGATCAACAATTCCTCTCCCTTGAACAACAGCCAAAGTAATTTCACGAGAGATTTTTGAAAAAAGACTTCCTTTAAGTTGATCTTTAGCTTGTTTTTTTCGTTTAATCTGCGACCATTTAGAATGACCAGACATAATAATACATTGAATTTATAACTCAATCTTTATTATACTTGACTTTCTGAAAAAATAAAATATACTCTATTGTTAATCCTTTATTAATTTGTTTATTGTTTAAAACAAAAATACTCCAAGCTATAAACTAAATAACATAAACTAATCCTTAAACGGGAAAAACTTATGATAGATTTAGAACAGTTAGAACAAGAAGCCATAGAACAAGCTATTAAAAATAATTGGCAAGAAGCAATTAAATTAAACCAAAAAATCCTTAAAATTAACGAACTCAATCTTGAGGCTCATCTTCGATTAGGATTTGCTTATTTCCAAGCCAATAATCTTTCTAAATCTAAAAAACATTATAATAAAGCTCTTAAAATTCAACCTGGCCATCAAATTGCCAATCAATATATTAATAGAATCCGCCTTTTAGAGAGCCATTTTTCAAGTGACAAAAAAATAAAAAACCCTATTTCTGAAAATATCCAACTTGATCCAAACTTTTTTTTAGATGTTGCTGGAAAAACAAAAATTATCAGTTTAGTCAATCTCGGTCAAAAAAAAATATTAGCCCGGTTAACTATTGGTCAAAAAATCGTTCTTAAGGTTAAAAAAAGAAAAATTGAGATTCGAACAAACAACAATAACTATATAGGCAGTTTTCCTGATGATCTGTCAAAACGCCTCATTCTATTTATTAAAGCCAAAAGTATTTACTCTGTTTATATAAAAGAAACTGATATAAATAAGGTTATAGTCTTTATAAAAGAAGAAAAAAAAGGAAGAAAAATGAAGAATTACATTTCTTTCCCAACTGATATTAAAACAAATTTAACTAAAATCGCTGAAGATTACGAAGAACTATCAGAAGATTCATCTCATGATGAACTAGAAATAGAAAAATTAGCTAAAGAATTAACTGAAGAAAAAGACTATTTACCTTATAAACCTGAAAATGAAGATGAAGAAGAATAGTTTATTGATAATGTTTAATTCTATCTTTTAAGAAAAGAATCGTCCCTTTGACCTTCCGAATTTTTATCAATTGTTTTACTTCTTTTGGCAATCCAAAATCTTTCATGGATCGAAAAGCTAAAATAAAAGAGATAAAAAAAATAGTAATAAAAATAAGAATAAACATTAGTGAATTTTTAGTTATTTATAATGTCTGGTTATTCAATGCCCCATTCCTTCTCTGCCCTATTTAATACAACAATTATATCAGAAATTGAAGTCTGATCCTTTTTTAATCGACAATTTAAAAATTTAGCAATTCCTCTGGCTGTTTTAGAAAAATACTTTGATCCCTCGATAACTAAACAAGAACTATTGCTTTTACTCTTTTTTAAGCTTAAATCAACAACCCTAATTCCTTGACCTTCAAGAATTCTGTTTAAATACAATCCATTTTTATAACTTTTTGTATACATTATTTGAACATCCCGCCTTTCTTTTCTATAGGTCTTTTGATAAAAAGACCCTTCATGAATCTTGAAAAACTTTTTAACTGGAAAGTCATTATTTTTTTGTCCTGTTTGTTTGAAAAGATTTAAGGCTTTATAATCTGATTTATCTGTCTTTAAAATCAGTAAAGACAAATAGACTCTGTCAAAAAACGAAGCATTAGAATAGTTTAAAAAAACTTCTTTAATCGAAGGTAATACAATATTGTTTTCAACCTTTTTTCCATAATATATTTTATTTGTTTTAGGATAAAAATAATAATCAGTAAAAGTTGACGTAGTTAAAGAAAAGGATTTTTGGAGAAGATTAGGTTTTTTTTCTAAAGAAATCAATTTTCCTAAAGCACCGACTCTATATTTTCCATATCCTCCTGGAACAATAATATTTATATCAGGAACAAAATAAATATAGTAGTTTACTCTATCATCTAAACCGAATGAAAAATACCGAGTTTCTTGGCCATAAATAAGAAGGTTTAATCGATCTGGCTGATTTAAAAAAAGAGATGATTTAAAAGATTTTACTATTGAAAAAATAAAATAAAAAACAAATATTATAATAATAATTTTGTAATAATCCTTGTTGCTCTGATTTTTTTTTAAAAATTTCATATATTTGTTTTCACCGCTAAAAAATTTAGAGCGCGCTGAAGCGCACTACTACGTTATCCACTATCGTTTTAGCGGAATTTCTTGCCCGCCTACATGCTTTAGCTTGTGGCGGGGTTTCGCGCGTTTGGCGCCGACTTAAGTCTGCTTCTTCGCTGTTCACTCTTGTTTTAGCGGGAAGTCTTTGTCGGCCTCTTTGTGTTTTCTCTCGCCGAGCGAGG
>CAYTFR010000019.1:0-13223 GCA_964437175.1 uncultured Gammaproteobacteria bacterium
TTTACCAATGTTTTAAGTACTTTTTGAGATAGTAAAGATAACTGTTTTGTTATTGACAAAAGATATTCCTAAATTGAGGTGTTGTATATAAAAAGAACAAAATATGAAAAGAAAAAAATTATTGATTATTTTTTTAATTCTGATTGTATCAGTTTTTTTCTTTCTATTAAAAAATGGGAAGAATAAGGAATCAAAAACAATTAGTTATTATTTAGAAGGGAGAAAGTATAAATTACTAGTGGCGGATGAACCAAAAGAATGGGAAAGGGGATTGATGTTTGTAACAAAACCAGTTAATTATGATGGGATGATCTTTGTTTTTCCAGACAAAAAGATTCGTAGTTTTTGGAACAAAAATACTTATTTGGATTTGAACATTTACTGGATTAATGAAAAAAAGGTTGTAGGGAGAAGTTTTCTTCCGTCAGTCAAAAAATCAAAGAAGATTGTTATCGTTGATTCTAATCTATCGGTTAATAAGGTTATTGAGTTGATTAAATAATTGGATCTTTGCCAAAAATAATCATTTTTCCAGAGCTTTAATTCCTGGCAAGGTTCCTTTTTCAATAAACTCGAGCATTGCTCCACCGCCAGTTGAGATATGAGTGATTTTATCAAGATACTCTTTTTTAGAGATAGCGGCTAAGGTATCTCCGCCACCAACAATGGAGATAGCCTCAGGATTTTGAGTAATCGCATAATAGATAAAATCAGTTCCTCGTTTAAAACTTGGGTTCTCAACATAACCAACTGGCCCGTTCCAGATAATTGTTTTTGCTTTGGCAATAATTGCTCCGAATTTAGCTTTTGTCTCTGAACCAATATCTAAAATCGCTCCGGTTTCATTGTCTTTTATATCTTCAATTTTAAGAACAGTTCCTCCGTTCTCTCTATTATTTCGGTCGCCTACAACAACATCTTCAGGCAAAACAATAGCTGTATTTTTTTGAGCAGCTTGAAAAAGAAAACGGCGGGCTGTTTGTACCCGCTCGTATTCGCAAAAGCTATTGCCAATTTTGTTTTCTTGAGCGCAGAGAAAAGTATTGGCTAATCCGCCACCAATAAGGATAGAATCAGCAATATCCATTAGTTTATCAATTAGAGCAATTTTTGTTGAGATCTTAGCTCCGCCAATAATGGCAATAAATGGTCTTTTAATTTTTTGGGTCGCTTTAGAAATCATTTTAATCTCTTTTTTTAAAAGGAGGCCTCCGTATGAAGGAAGATATTTAGTAACACCAACAATAGAGGCATTTACCCGATGAGATACTCCAAAAGCATCGTTAACAAAAACATCAGCTAAACTGGCTAATTTTTTGGCGAATTTAAGATTATTTTGTTCTTCTCCTTTATAAAAGCGAATATTTTCAAGAAAAAATATCTTTTTAGGTTCTTGATTTTCTGACCAAGAATTATCTTTAAGAAAATCATCAATTAGTTCTATTGGAGTGTTTGATAAATATTTTTGTAGATCTTTGATAACCGGTTTTAAAGAGTATTTTTTATCACGGTTTTTTGGCCGATCTAAATGAGAAACTAAGATTATTTGATTGTTGTTTTTTAAGAGAAACTTAATTGTTGATAAAGACTGACGGATTCGAAAATCATCAGCAATAGTATGATCAGGATTTAGAGTGACATTAAAATCAACTCTCAAAAGGACTCTTTTATTTTTAATCTTGACTTGATCAATAAATTTAATCATGGTTGTTAATTTTTCTTATTGAGATATCTTATCAAAGATATTAAATGTGTTGACTCATTTTTTCCACCAGATCTGCTAGTCTTTCAGAATATCCCCATTCATTATCATACCAGCTGAAAATCTGGATAAGATTGTTGTCAATAACTTTTGTGTAATTAGGATCAAAAATTGATGAGCAAGAGGAGCCAATATGGTCAGATGAGACTAAAGGCATTTCTTCATATCCTAAAATTCCTTTAAGATACGTTTCTGATCCTTGTTTTAAAGCTTGATTGACTTTTTCAACTGAGGTTGGTTTTTCTACCAAAGCTGAGATTTGGGTAAATGAGCCAGTTGGGACAGGAACTCTCACGGCCATTCCATCAATTTTTCCTTTAAGATGGGGAAGGGTTTTAACAACAGCCTTAGCTGCACCAGTCGTTGTTGGAATAATGTTTAGAGCGGCCGCTCTAGCCCGAGTGAATTTTTTAGCTGAATCATCAAGAAGTTTTTGGCTTGATGTGTAAGCATGGATGGTTGTTAGAAATCCTTTAAGAATCTTAAAGTTTTTATCCAAAACCAAAAAAAGAGGTGAAGCAGAGTTGGTTGTACATGAGGCATTGGAAATAATAGGGGAGTTGGGAAGATCGCATTGATCTTCGTTTACGCCTAAAACAACATGAGGAGTTTCTTCATCTTTGGAAGGGGCACTGAGAATAACTTTTTTGACGGTTCCTTTGAGATGCTTTTTAAGATCATCCATTTTAGTAAAAGCACCAGTTGCTTCAAGAACAAGATCAACATCATATTTTTCCCAAGGAATCTCTTCTGGATTTGAGATTTGATTGGCATAGATTTTATTGTTATTAACAATAATTCCTTCTTCATCATAAGAAACAGCCTGGTTAAAGCTTTTATACACAGAGTCGTACTTTAAAAGATAAGCCAGCATTTTGGGTGGGGTTTTTCGGGTATTTACAGCTACAATTTCAAAAGAATTACGCTGGAAAGCAATTCTAGTAAAAGCTCGGCCAATACGACCAAAGCCATTTAAACCAACCTTTATTTTTTTCATAATTGATTTTTAACTAATAATTTTTTGGTATAGTTCAATATCTTTTTTACCACCCATAATTATAGGGACAGTTTGGTGAATAGAGTTGGGTTTGATATCTAATGGGTTTTTTCCATTAGAGATTGATTTTCCTCCTGCCTGTTTGAGAAGCATTGCAAATGGATTAACCTCATACATTAATCTTAGTTTTCCTTGAGGATGTTTTTTTGTTTCTGGGTAAAGAAAAATTCCTCCTTTGAGAATAATTCGATGAACATCAGCAACCATAGCACCAACATAACGACTTTTATAAGATTTTTCTTTTATTGATTTAAGATATTTTTGGGTTTGTTCTGAAAATAAAGGTAGATATGATTCATTAATTGAGTATATTTTGCCTTTGGGAGGAATTTTAATGTTTGGGTTTGAAAGAAAAAAACTACCGACAGCTGGATCATAAATGAATCCATTGATTCCATTGCCAGTTGTATAAACACAGACTGTACTTGATCCAAATAAAAAATATCCAGCTGCGACTTGATTTTTGCCTGGTTGAAGAAGATTGTTAGTTTTTTTATAAATAGAGAAAATTATTCCTAAACTAATATTAACATCAATATTTGATGATCCGTCCAATGGATCAAAAAAAACATTGTATTGGCCATTTTTATTAAAAAATTTTGGTTTTTTCATTTCTTCACTGCAGACAGCATAAACCAATCCAGTTTGACCAACAGTTTGGGTTAAGAGATGATTACTGTAGAGATCAAGTTTTTTTTGTTCTTCTTGAAAAACATTTTTGGTCTGAGTTGATCCTAAAATATCTCCTAAGCCACTTTTCCGAACATGAGAAGCAACAAGTTTTGCTCCATTTTCAATATGAGTTAAAAGAAGAGTTAAGGTTCCAGTGGCTTGTTTATACTTTTTTTCTTCTTTAAGGATAAATTCTGTTAATGTTGTTGGTTTTTTAAACATAGAGATTGATTGGTTGAGTTTTAATTTTCTTTTAAAAATGGTTTTACTAAATCTTTGGTATTAAAAACATTTAATTTTCTAAACAGAAGATTAAACTTTTTTTTCAGATTTTTCATTATTTTTTGTTTGCTTTCATTAGGTAAGTCCCAAAGCTCTTTTTTAAAATATCCCAAAGCCTTTTTACGGGTTTTGTAGATAAACTGACTTTCTGTTTGATCTTTTTTCCATTCGTCTTGGAGATTTTCTTTTATCCAAGAGTATATTTTATTTTTTAAATCTTCAGGCAGATAATTATAAACGATATTTTGAAAACCAGTTGCCAGATGAATTTCTAACGTATTTGTTTTGGGAAATTTATCAAAAAGGTCATCAGGAAGAGTAGAGGCTCCATGTTGAACTGGGCCACCAAGATGATATTTTTCTCGGGCAACCTGAGAAATCCTTTTTAAAACATCAAAATCAAGATTGACTCGAGCGATTGTTCCATCGGGAAGAGGAATCCCTCCATGGCTGGTTCCGGTTTGAATGCTGACTTTACTGATGCCAATTAGATTGGAGTGTTGTTTTAATTCATTTTCATAGCCTTTCATAAAGGCTTCAAAATCTTCAATCGTACTGTTTTTTCCACCGATATGACCAATTTCTCCGCCAATAGAAACAGTTGTTCTTTGAGATTCAATTGACCGAATGTATTTGGTTATTAAAGCGGTGTTTTTATAGTTTTCTTTTTGTTGTTGTAGTAAGTCTTTTTTACTCAAATCAACTAAAGTCGAGGCATCAATATCAATATTGTAAAAACCAGACTCAATAGATTCTTTAATTAATTTTTTAATCTTATTTATTTCTATTTGAGGATCTTGATCATAAACTTCTTTTTTAAACTGAAAATGGTCTCCTTGAATAAAAACTGGTTTTTGCCAGCCTGATTTTAGAGCTGCTCCTAAAATTGAAGCTGAATATTGATGAGGTGGTTGGTTCGTATAACCCATTTCAGAACGGGCAAGTTCAAAAATAACTGGACCAATATTTTTATCTTTCATCAGTTGGAAAACAATTTGGGCGGTATCATAAGTTAAAGTTCTAATGTTGCAGGCGGGGACAGTAAAGCCAGAAAGTTTTCCTTCTCCAAAAGCCATATACAAGAAATGAATTGAAGAAGAAACTGCTCCTGATTTTTCAGCTATTTTTCTTATAATTTCAAAGGCTTTTTTTTGAATCTCTAGTTGGGGAGCAAAATTAGCCGTATAAACAAGGCTATCAATAATTTCAGGTTCAACGGTCTTTTTATCAAGAAGAGAAAGAGATTGCAACTCCTGAAGATTAGAGTAAGTTTTCATACCTTATGATACTATGTTCAATTAACTTTTGTCAAATTATCTTATCGGTGAGTTTTTCTAAGGTAAAAAATAGAGATTATCATTCTTCTTAAAGGCAAAGATCTGTTTTATACAAATACTTGTAAAAAGAATAATGGTTTGTTATAAGTTAAATATGAGAGATTGTGTTTTCTGCCAGATTGTTAAAGGTAAAATTCCTTGTTATAAGGTCTATGAGGATGAAGAGTTTTTAGGTTTTTTAGATATTAATCCATTGAATCCAGGCAACTCACTTCTTATTCCTAAAAAACATTATCAATGGGTTTATGATTTACCTAATTTTGGCCTGTATTGGGAAAGAGTAAAAACAATTGCTTTGGCCACTAAGAAAATTGTTAACTGTCACTCAATTAATTTTTTAACTTTAGGTTATGAGGTTCCTCATGCTCACATTCGAATTATTCCTCGATTTGATAATGATGGCCACATTGATGGTATTCGCTTAAGCGCGGTAAAAAAAATACCAGATAATAAGATGAGAAAGATGGCTGATAAGATATTTAAAGCAGTTAAAGAAAAGAATAATCAATAGCTTTTCAATAACAGTATGAGTATTTTTTCCTTAACTCTAAACCTATTTTCCTAAAATAAAACTCTTCTTTTTTAAGATAGTTGTTAATATATATTTTTTTAACGATACAGGAGGAAGGATTAATCCTTTGAGCTTTTTTAATTGCTAAGTCAGCCAATTTTTGTTTGTCAAATAATTGAAAAATACGGTTTAATTTGACAAGAGCCAGATAGTTTTTTTCTTTATCAATCAAGTTTTGAAAGTAATTATTATTGTTTCTAATATCAGCCAGAGTGGTCTTTTTAGATAAGATCATCAAGGCTTTATCTAAATAAATTAATTTCCAGGAAGAGTCTTGATATATTTGTCTAATAAAATCTATTCCCCAAGGAGTTTGGTCGGTGTGAGAAAAAACAATGGTTTTAATTTTATATTTCTGGAAGACTTTTTTTCTTAATTCCTTATTTTCCTGGAGTTTTATATAAGTATTTTGTAAAAAATCAGCTGGATAAGCTTCTGGTCGATTGTCAACAAAAAGCTTGTATTTTGGATAAAGTTTGTAAATAAGATAACCGCCAATATCAAAATTGTTAAATATATTTTTTTCTAACTTGTTTTTTTGGATAAATAAACTTCCTTTTTTATAATCCTTATTAAAACCGAGCCCAAACTGTTTGTTAATATCAAATGTTTTGTAGTAAAAATTGGATGTAAAGATAATAGTTAATATAGTTATTATTCCTATGCCAAGCAAATAAAAGCCTGAAGAGAATGTAAAGACTTGTTTATATTTTTTACCTAGGAGCTGGAAGACTCGGTTAAGAAAAGGACTAATTAAAGGAATAGCGGTTAGAGTAAAAAAAGGCCAGTGTCTTATTTGCCAAATTGAAATAAGAAAAAAAATAGCCAAAATTACAGCTTCAATTATTTGATTAATCAAAAGAAGATAAAGAAAACTGATTATAGTTATGGGTGAGAGAATAAAAAAATATTTAATTAGGGGGTTGAAAAGAGCTTTATTCAAAAAAAGAAGATTTTGGTTTTCAACAATAGAGTAGCCATAGTTGTTAAATATTTTAAAGGGATACAAAACACCTTTTATTCCGTTTGGGTTTAAAAACAAAACACCGAGACTAAAGATAATTATCAATAGTTCAGTCTTGAATGTCTTTAATTTTTTAAGATGATCGTTAGTGAGTTTTAAATAGATGATTTTTAAAAAGAAAAGCAAGATAAGGAAAATTCCAAAGACAAAACTAATATGGAGATTGATCCATAAAAGCATAATTAATGGTAGAAAATAGATTAAAAAACGATCTCGGACTAGAGCAAAGAATTGGATAAGTTTGCCCCATTGGGATATGGAGTTGGGATCAATAGCTTTTGTTTTTGGGGTTTTATTTTTTGGATATTTAAGGGTAATATATAAAACAACTGAGAAGAAAAAATAGCCAAAGATTTCTGGTCTAATATCAGAACGGTTGATTAAAAAAGGAATAAAAAGCAAAGCAGTAATAATAGCTGATTTTTGATTTGAGAGTTTGATAACAATTAAGATTGAGATTAGTATCAAAAATACCTTAAGATAAATTAAGAAGGTTAGACCAAAGAGTGATGATAAAAGATAAAATATTACTTCTGACAACCAATGATGATTAATAAAAGGGAATGAAGGGTGAGTGTATGAGAAAAAATTAGTTTTAGGAACTTGAAGATTATTGATAATAATTTTTCCTAGCTTAAGATGACGACCTAGATCTTGATTAAAATCAGTGCTTGAAGTGAAGAGAGTAGAGGATAGAAAGATAAAGAAGAAAATTAGTAAAATGGTTTTCAGAGATTTCATTTAGTTTTTTCGACCTTTATTTGGATTTTTCCTTGTTGATAATCAACTCTAATTTTGTCTCCAGAAGTAATTTTTCCCTCAATTAATTGAAGGGCAATTTCATCAATAATCAACTCATTGATGATTCGTTTTAATGGTCGAGCTCCAAAAACATCATCAAATCCAATAACAGCCAGGTGCTTTTTAACCTCAGGAGTAATTTCAAGATCAAGCTTTTGTTTTTTTAATCGTTCTTTGATCTGATCAATTTGTAGATTAACGATTTCTTTCATTATCTGTGGGTTTAAAGGATTAAAAATAATGGTTGAATCAAGACGGTTGATAAATTCGGGACGGAAGAATTTATTGACTTTTTCTAAAATCTGTTTTTCAATTTCTTCTTTTGTTCGTTTTTGACCCGATTGGGCTGAAGATGTTCTTTCTTTAAAAATCTCACTGCCTAGGTTTGAGGTAAGGATAAGAATCGTATTTTTAAAGTTTACTGTTCGGCCTTGGCCATCAGTTAAATGACCTTCGTCTAATATTTGTAAAAAGACATTGAAGATCTCTGGATGGGCTTTTTCTACCTCATCAAACAAAACAACAGAGTAGGGTTTTCTTCGAACAACTTCAGTTAACTGGCCACCTTGTTCATAACCAACATATCCTGGAGGCGCGCCGATTAATCGAGCAACAGTATGAGGTTGTTGATATTCACTCATATCAATTCTAATCATTGCCTTTTTATCATTAAAAAGAGAGAAAGCTAAGGCTTTGGCTGTCTCTGTTTTTCCCACCCCAGTTGGACCTAAAAAAAGGAATGATCCAATTGGTTTTGTTTCTTCAGCAATGCCTGATCGGGAGCGTCTTATGGCATTAGCAATTTTTTTTAGAGCATGATCTTGACCAATGACCTGTTTTTTTAAATCCTCATCTAATTTTAATAGCTTTTCTGATTCACTTGATAGTAATCGATTGACTGGAATTTTTGTCCATTGGGAAACTATTTTAGCCACATCTTCTTCAGAGACCTGCTCTTTTAAAAGCCTTTGTTCAGTTGGGATTTGGCTCCATTTTGTTTCCAGACTTTTAAGTTTTTTTTCAAGCTGGGGAAGCTGGCCGTATTTAATCTCAGCTGCTTTATCAAGAAGGACTTCCCGTTCAGCTTTCTCCAGGTCGGCTTTTAGTTTATCTAGCTCAACACGGTTTTTTTGCAAACTTTCAATTATTTGTTTTTGTTCCTGCCACTTTTCTTTTAACTGATTAAGCTCTTTTTCTAGCTGAGTTCTTTTTTCAGTTAATATTTTTTTACGCGGTTCAAGACCTTTCTCCTTTTTCAAAGCTTTTAGTTCAATATCAATCTGAGTAATCTTTCTTTTTCGTTGATCAAGATCAATTGGCATTGAAGCAACCTCAATTTTAGCTACTGCAGCTGCTTCATCAATTAAATCAATTGCTTTATCTGGTAATAAACGGTCAGTTATGTATCGGATAGAGAGATTAACCGCGGAAATTAAAGCATCGTCAGATATTTTTATTCCATGATGAAGTTCATATTTTTCTTTAATTCCTCTTAAAATAGTAACTGTATCTTCAGCTGTTGGCTCGTTAATATATACGGGTTGGAACCTTCTTTCTAAAGCAGCGTCTTTTTCAATATATTGACGGTATTCTTGAACAGTTGTTGCTCCGATGGCTTTTAAAACTCCTCGGGCTAGAGGCGGTTTGAGGATATTGCCAGCATCAACTGTTCCTTCAGCCCGACCAGCTCCGACTATAGTATGAAGTTCATCAATAAAAAGAATGTATTTTCCTTCTCCTTTTTCAAGTTCTTTTAATAATTTTTTAAGTCTTTGTTCAAATTGACCTCGATAAGAAGCGCCAGCTAATATTCCAGCCAGATCAAGAGAGAGTAATTCTTTATTTTTTAAGGTATCAGGGACATCACCGTTAACTATTCGTTGGGCTAAGCCTTCAGCAATAGCTGTTTTTCCTACTCCTGGGTCGCCTAAAAGGACAGGATTGTTTTTGGTTCGACGGGAAAGAATCTGGATAACTCGTCTGATTTCTTCATCACGACCAATAATTGGATCAAGCTTGTTTTGCTTAGCTAATTTTGTTAGGTTGATGGTGAAGTTTTCTAAAGCCGAGCCTTGATCGTTTGGTGGTTGATACTCCATTTTCATAATTAAACGTTAATTTAGAAACATATTTTATCTTATCAACAAGAAATCATGATGTCAAAAATACAACTTATTTCAATGGATCATATCCTCCTTTTGCCCAAGGGTGACAATGGATGATTCTTTTTAATCCCAGCCATAATCCTTTGAAAGTATTGTATTTTTTTATTGCCTGATAAGTGTATTCAGAACATGTTGGGCTGAATTTACAGACTTTATCAGTCAGAAAAAAAGTTTTAAATAGTTGATTATGAAAAAAATCAGTTTTTTGGTAAAAACGAATAGCTTTGAGAATTATTTTTTTAATCATGTTTTTTTATTAACTAGTGGAAACTATTCTTATGATGGTGGTTATAGTACAATATTAACATGAAAATCACTATTTTAACTCTTTTTCCAAAGATGATTAAGGGCTTTTTTGATGAGAGCATTGCTAAAAGAGCTCAAGAAAAAGGTTTTATTGAGATAAACTTGATTGATTTGCGGGATTTTGCTGTTGATAAACATGGGACAGTTGATAGTCGGCCTTATGGGGGAGGAGCAGGGATGATATTAAGATCTGATGTTATTTGGTCAGCTCTTAATAATTTAGAATTCAGCAGTCAAGGCTCAAGAGTTAAGAAAATCTTGACTTCGCCAAAGGGGAAGATTTTTAATCAAAAAAAGGCTGTTGAATATTCAAAACTTGATCATCTGGTTATTATTTGCGGTCACTATGAAGGGGTAGACGAAAGAGTAAAGGATTATATTGATGAAGAAATTTCAATTGGTGATTTTGTTTTAACTGGCGGTGAAATTGCTTCAGCTCTAATAACTGATTCAGTTGTTCGTTTGATTCCTGGGGTTTTAAAAAAAGAAAAAGCAATTGTTGATGAAAGTTTTTTTCAGGTCCCAATTGATGATTTAATTCAGGCAATAAAAGATGACTCTTATCTTAAACAATTAAAAAACAAAGGGGTAAAAAAACTGAAGTTGTTGGAATATCCTCATTATACTAGGCCGTTAGAATTCAAAGGAAAAAAAGCCCCTTCAGTTTTAGTTAGTGGTAACCATGAAAAAATAGAAAAATGGAGATTAAAGAAGGCTTATCAGCAAACCCTAAAAAAACGACCTGATTTATTGGGATTATAAACGGGATTAAAAGATCTTGTAGTGTTTATTAAAGGTTTTAAAGTCAACTGTTTTTTTTCCTTCAAGTTGAACAGTCTTAATTATTAATTGGTTATTATCTAAATCTAAATTAATCAGTTTTAATCTTTTTTTCTTACCTTTTATATCTAACTTTGTCCAGATTCCTGGCCAAGGGAAAAGTCCTCGAAAGAAGTTAAAAACATATTTTGCCGAAGGATAGATTTTAGATTTTATATATTTGGTTTTAACAAAATATTCTTTAATTATTTTTGGCAGGTCTTTGAAATTTAAAGGTTCATTAGCCAAAGCTTTTTTAAGGATAGCCAAAGGAATGAATCCATCATCTTTTTTTAAAAGGCGGGTATAAGTGGCTAAAGAATTGTTTTGAGGAGTTAGTTTGTAGTCAGTTGAAACTTGTTTTTTAAGGATTTTAAAAGCTAAATTAGTCAGTCTTTTAATTAACTGGGAATGGGTTTCTTTGGGATTGATTTTTAATCTTTCTTGGGAAATTATTGGACCGTGATCAAGTTGATTGTCCATTTTTATTAAGCTGACGCCAGTTATTGAATCTCCTAATATTAAAGGATAGACAACTGGTGAAGGACCACGGTATTTAGGTAAAAGAGATGGATGAATATTCCAAAAACCATATTGAGGAATGTTTAATAAATTCTCTGGCAAAATTCTGCCATAGGCAAAAAGGATTGCCAAATCAATCTGTTTAACTTTTAAGATTGGAAATGCTTTTATATCAGTCTGAACAGGAATTTTATACTTTTCTCCTATTTGTTTAACTGGAGTTGAAGTAATAATTTGTTTTCTACCTACAGGTCGGTCAGGTTGAGTAATAATTAATTTTATTTCAAGAGGAATATTTTTAGAAGTGATTATTTTTTCTAATAAAAAACTTGAGAAATCTGGAGAACCAAAATAAGCGATCTTAAGTTTCATTAATGATAATATTTTTTTATCTGAAAAAGCAGATAGAAGGCAATAGTTGAAACAATTAAATTACCAATCGAAAACATTATTATTGAAGGTAAAAGGCTAAGAAGAAGGGCGTAGAAGATTAATCTCCAGCCTTTAAATTGTTTTTTTAATAAAGGTTTAAACGAGAGTAGAAAGATAATGGAAATAACTATGCTAAAAACTAAGGATAAATAATAATTTATCTTAAAACTAGGAGTCATTAAAAAAATCGGTTGGAATCCTAAGTTTAATAAACTCAAGAGGCTTACTAAGCCTAAGACTCCAGATACTAAGACAAGATAAGGACCGTAAGTAACGATTAAATTTAAGATATTTTCAGGGAGTGAAGGAAATTGACTGAAAAAAATTTCTATTTTTTTTTCAATTGAGTCTAAATCATATTTAGCCATACTTTAATTTACTAGAAATTAAGATAAATTGCAACTGATATTTTAACGAATAAATTGAAAAGTTTTTTCAAAAAGAGGATATAAAGGCTTGGCAATGCTAATGGTTAAATATTTAGAGTTAATGGGGTTTTTTATTGAAAACAAATAATAATCAATCTTGTTTTTTCTTTTTAAAACAACAGTTATTTTCTTCTTTTTTAATTTCAATTCTTCTGAGGCTGTTTTTTCATCTTTAATGAGATCTTGGAGTAAAGGTTTCTTTTTCTTTTCACACCAAAAGCTTAACAACTCTAAATTGGTTTTTTTATTTATGAATTTAGCACTTTTTGATGATTGATTAGTTTCAGATAAAGTTTGAGGGTAAAGGAACTTTATACCGCAGGATTGGTGTGAATATTCTAAAAACTCAAGTGGTTTTTCAGTTGGAGTGGGTGAAGGAGAAGAGGTTGGAGTAATACTTAAGATAACTTTAATTGCTTTATTGGTCTCTTCTACTTTTCGGCCGTATTTAACGCCAAAAGTAAAAGTAATGATTAATAATAAGGTAGTGATCAGTAAATAAGGGCCAAGTTTTGTTTTCAATGAATTAGTCTTAGATTTCTTCATAAGATTAGTATACAAAAAAATTTTATAGAACAAACCAGTAAATGCCTAATTATTATATTCAAAAACTTTTATGAGAATAATAAAAGGATTTTTATAAAAAGACGTTTTTATAAAGGGTTTGGTAGCAATCTATGTATTTTTAAACGATCAACATAATTTAATATTAGAATAAGTTGGGTTATAAGTCTAAAATTCAAGATTTATTCTATTTATCTTTTCTCCTGATTTTTTTAATCAAGATAGTTTTTGGTTGTTTTCTCCGCTTCACATTTTTATCTTTTCTTAGTATCATAAAGGTATGATGAAAAAGAGAGTTAGTCTAGCGATTTTTAGTTCTTTCTTGATATTTTTAACTTTATCAGTTATTTATGTTTATGGTCAGGGAACAGGAATAGCCTGTAATCCTCGTCAAGGTGTTTGGGATCTTTACCAGCCGGCAACTGGTAATACATGTGGTGGTGAAAGATTAGTTTATTGGTCAGAGATTGAGCCGGTTGAG
>CAYTFR010000020.1:0-4897 GCA_964437175.1 uncultured Gammaproteobacteria bacterium
TTGGTGACCGCTGGAGGACTTGAACCTCCGACCTTTACGATGTCAACGTAACGCTCTAGCCAACTGAGCTAAGCGGTCAAAAAAATTAAATATTTAAACAATTTTACCAATCAACTGATCATTAATAACCCTTTCTATTTTAACATTGAAAAACTTTCCCGTAAAGTCTTTTTTTGTCCTAACATAGACTGGAAGTTGATTGGTCAACAAACCTTGCTGAAAATCAGAATTAAACTTGCTAATAAACATTGTTTCAAACATTTTGTCAACTTGTTTTTCCAGAAATCGATAATATTTTTTTTGGCCTAAGTTTCGTAAAGCTAAAGCCCGTTTTTTAACAATTTTATCCGAAGGAAGCTTAAATCGTTTACTCAAATAATAACCAGCTGTATGCTCTCTTATTGAATACCGAAAAACATGAAACTTGCTAATAGGGGAGTGTTTTAAAAAATCAAAGGTTTCTTGAAATTCTTTATCAGTCTCACCTAAAAACCCAACAATAATATCTGTTCCAAAAAAGATGCTTGGATTTAAATTATAAAGAGAATTAATCTTCTCTAAAAATTCTTCTTTTGTATAACCTCTCTTCATTAATTGAAGAATCTTATTCGATCCTGACTGCAATGGAATATGAAAAAAATCAACCCACTTTTTATTTTGATTTAATTTTTTATAGAGATTAACAAAATCATTATTAATTGACCAAGGATGAATTGATCCAAAACTAAACCTTTTTATCTTTGTTTTTTTAATTATATCCTCAATCAAATCAACAAATGATTGATTAATATCTTGACCATAACTCTCAGTATTAATAGCTGTCAAAATAACCTCGTTAACATTATCCTCAATCGCTTTTATCTTATTAACTAAAAAATTAATAGGAACTGATTTAGGCTTACCTCGAAGATAGGGAACAATGCAATAACTGCAAAAACGATGACAGCCATCCTGTATTTTTAAAATTGCCCTTTTTGATTTTTGGTATTTATCTAAGACAACTTGATTAAAAAAAGTTTTTTTATTATAGTTTACAGTTGGCAATCTTTTTTTAATAATATCTAGTAAATAATCTTTTTGAGAGTTATTAATTAACCATACTTTATTATTTAAATTTTTATTTAACTTTATCCAGTTAGTTGCTCCACATCCAGTGACTATAATCTGAGTTTTAGGTTGTTTCTTTGATATTTGATTGATCAATTGCTTAACTTCTCTTTCAGCTTTTTTTGTTATAGAACAAGAATTTATAATATATATATCTGGTTTTTCTTTACTATAAAAAAAACCAGACTCAATCAATTTTTGATCGAAGTCTTCCTTCTCAGCTTGATTAACCCGACAACCAAAACTAAGGCTAAAAAAAGTGTTTTTCATGGAGTGTTTTTTACTACAGGTGTAAATAAATAAATAATTGACAATCTTATAATAGTATGCTATAATACTTTTAGATCCTAAGGTTTGTTTTACAAAACAAGACAAGCTTTAGGATTTTTTTTATGATAAAAAAAATCTGGATAAATCTTTGGATAACCATAGGTTTAACCATTATTATAATGTTATATTTTAACACACCAGCTTCGGCTCAAAAGGTCGCTGGTAGTTCTGCTGTCCGCAAACTTCCTAATTATTATCAAAATCAAGATAAAGAAGATTATTTTAATAAAAGTATAAAAAAAATGGTTCTTAAAAAAGTTCTTAGTCAATACAACTCTCCTTTAATTTACAACATTAATGATTTTATTAATACTTGTCAAGAATACAACTTAGATTGCTATCTCTTACCATCAATTGCTGGTTTAGAATCATATTTTGGAAATCGAGTTCTTCCACAATCACACAACCCCTTTGGTTGGGGTGGCGGTCTTTACTTATTCCCAAACTATTCACACTCAATTAATTATGTCGGTAAAAATATAAAACAAAAATATATTAACAAAGGAGCCAATACTGTAGAAAAAATAGGCCGTATTTATGCTGCCAGCCCTACATGGTCTATTAGAGTAAGATTCTTTTTAAATAAATTTAATAATGAAGAAAATAAATTGAAGTTGTATTTTGAAACTAATTCTATAGAATTATAATTATGTATCAATATAAAAAAAGCAATCTTCCAAGAAAAACCTATCAAATAATCGTCACCATACCTCGTGCAGATATTAAAAAAGAAAATAAAAAATCATTTGATAGTCTTTCTAAGAACCTAAACATTCAAGGTTTCAGAAAAGGAAAAGCTCCACAAAACATAGCCAAAAAATATATTAAAAAAGAAGCCATTAACCAACAAACAATGAAAAATATTCTTCCTAAATTATATGATGAAATTATTAAAAAAGAAGATATCAAACCAATTGTCTCACCAAAAATTGAAGCAATTAAAATTGATGATGATCATGACTGGGAATTAAAAATAACCATCGCTGAAAAACCAGAAATAGTTTTAGGAAAATATAAAGAAGAAATTAAAAAAATCAAAGATAACTTAAAAAAAGAAGATATTTGGGTACCTGGAAAAGATGATAAAAAAACCGCTAAAGAAGATAATGAAAAGAAAAAACAAAAGTTATTAAATGATATTTTAGATAGATTATTAAAAACAACTAAGATTGAAATATCTGATCTTATTATTGAGGAAGAACTATCAAAAAAATTAACTCAACTAGTTGATGATACTCAAAAAGTTGGTTTAACAATGGACAGCTATTTAAAATCTAAAAACTTAACTCATGATCAAATAAAAAGTAAATACAAACAAGAAATAGAAAATACTTATAAACTTGAGTTTTTACTAATGGAAATTGGCGATAAAGAAAATATTACCGTCGAAAAAGAAGATTTAGATAAAATCTTTTCTAATATCTCTGATCCTAATGAACTTAAAAAAGCTCAAACCAACTCTTATTTCTACGCCACTCTTATCCGTAAACAAAAAATTCTTGATTCTTTACTAAGCCTGTAGTATAATTACTACCTATGAAGGCTAAGAAAAAAAGCTCCCAAAACACAACCAACAAAAATACTGTTGAAACTCTTCAAAACTTTGGATCTTCTATGGCAAAAAACACTGCTTCTGAATTTAAAAAAATAGGAACAGGTGTCTTTAATCAATTAATTGGAAACTATGACCGCCAAAATCAACCTTTAAACCAAAGTGAAAAAACAGAACCTTTTAAATCGCCTGAAAAACCACAAGAAACTATTGTTCCAAAACAAACTAGAAAAGAGTTTACTATTTTCAGTTATCAAAACTATTATGAGACTAACCTAATTAAAAAAGAAATCAAACAATTAACCGAATCAATTAAAAAAGAATTAGAGTATATTAAAAAATCAAATCAATCTTTAATCAGCGAAGTAAGAGATATTGAAAAATTAACTATAGAAGACTTTTCTGGAAAAACAGGTATCTATCATGTCAGATTTTTAGAGATCATCTTAAGTCTTCTTCGCAAGTTAGGATCAAAAGTTAATGAATCAAAAACTTGGCTAACCGCCTTAATCTCTAAAAAGAAAAAAAGAGGTTCTCTTTTTATGTCTATGTCCAAAAAGAAAGGAACCCAATACTCACTTTCTAATGAACTTAATATAACCAGAGCTGTCCAATAAAACGATACAAGCCTCAGGCTTGTATAAACGAATACCCAATTATTTTATTCTAAAATCTTAAGAAAAGTTGTTACTCCATGAGCCCAACTTCCATTAGAAGAAGGAGTATATTTCGCCATTATTTTTGAAGGAGTAATTAATCCTTTATCAATATAATGGGTTTTAATTCCCTCAGCGACCGTAATTATTGCTTGACCATATGAATCAAATTTGGTTATTTTACTTCCATAAATACCCCAACCCCAACAATTATATGAATCTTTAGGAATTTTTTTACACAAACTTGATTCCTGCATGGCAATTGCTGGAAGCAACCGATAATCAAAACTATATTTATCAGATACTTTAACTATTAGACCAGCTTGATCATATAAAGGTGAATTATATTTTCTAAAAAATCTTTTTAAATTTATAACTCTACTATCTGCAAGTTCAGTTTTTGCTTCAACCCCCAAAACAAAAGGATAAGACGAATGGGAAAACTGGTTGTTTAAAGATAAAGATTTGTCTATCTCTTTTAAGATTTTTTTTGCTTGTAAAGAACGGTTATACTGTTGAAATCCTAAAATGACAACATAAAAGTTAGTTATTACTAGTATCGTAAATAGAACTAAATAAATAATTCCTTTTTTGCCCATATAAATTAACCATAGCTAAGTAATTGTAGAATGTCAAGAAGATCTCTTTTTCTTTTCAAGAGAGTAAAAATATGTATTAAATGGTTCTGCTGATATTTGATCGTAAAGATAACTCTCCCAACCATTTATTTTAAAACCATGAGAGATTATTTTCACCCTATTTTTAGTTTGTTTTTTTAATTTTACTTTTAATTTATCAATCAGTTTTGGCATCAAAAAAAGATAAATCACATCCGCCTGAGCAAGATCAACCTCAAAAATATCTTTATTAACAAATTGAAGGTTGTCTATTTTTTTAAATCTTGAAATTAGTTGAGCGATAAATATTAATAGGGGATTAACATCAACACCAATTCCTTTGACTTGATAATTTTCAACTGCTTTTCTAACAATTCTTCCATCACCGCATCCCAAATCAAAAAAAACCATCTTTTCCTTTAAATCAGCTTTCTTAAGAATATTATCTATAATCTTGCTTTTAGTCGCCACATAAGCCGAACCTTTATAACTAGAGTAGAGAAGAGACAAAAGATAAGTTGCCAATATAATTAAAAAGACTAACTCAATAAAAAGAATGATAATATAAATTATTAGTGTCATTGATTTATTTTAATTTTTCCAACTCCCGCTTGTTTTAACAGAATTCATTCTGC
>CAYTFR010000020.1:4997-11870 GCA_964437175.1 uncultured Gammaproteobacteria bacterium
ATTGGTGAGCCTGGAGGGAATCGAACCCACAACCTACTCCTTAAGAGGGAGGTGCTCTACCAGTTGAGCTACAGGCCCTTTCTCTTAAAAATCTCCGAGTAAATCTTCAGTAATATTGTACCACGCCATGTTATGCCTTTTTGTTAAATGCAATCACAGCCGCACTTACCATTACTACAGAAAACCCAATCAAAAATAATGTATCTACAAAAACTGAATTTATAGCTAGTCTCTCAAGTACATTTTGAGAAACTTGGTTACTTAAAACAATTTGACGAAATGCATCCACGCCGTACGTCAAAGGATTAATTTTTGCTACTACACTCATCCACGTTGGCACTGCGGTCAAAGGGAAAAATGCACCTGAAAGAAAAAACATCGGAAAAATTAACATCTGCATGAGAAACCCGAAATTTTCCGTCGTTTCCATCAATGAAGAAATCAACAATCCCAAACCAGACAAAGCAAAAGCCAAGATAATCATCAAAACAAAAAGAAGAAGAATAATCGCAATTCCAATTTTTACGCCAATAAATGGAGCAATAACAAGCAAAATAAGGGCTTGAATGCTGGCTATTGTTGTTGCACCAATTGTTTTTCCAAGAGCAATAGCAATTCGCGATGTCGGTGTAACCAAAATTTCTTTCAAGAATCCAAATTCTCTATCCCACACAGTAGAAATTGTTGAAAAAATAGCAACACTCATAACACTCATGGCTATAATTCCCGGATACATGAATTGGACAAAATCAAGACCAAAATTTCCAGCTGCAAGTGTTTGTTTGAGACCAACGCCAAAAATGATCAAAAACATTATTGGTTGAAACAGAGTTGAGACAATACGAGTCTTGGCCCGTAGATAACGAATAATTTCTCTTTGCCAAATTGTGTATATTGTTTGAATAAATTGCATAGTTGTATATTAATGATGTCCTCTTCTCATTTGCATATGTCGGCGCATTTTGTCTTTATTCGACGCTTCTTCTTCTCGAATTGCACGTCCTGTCAAAGAAAGGAATACGTCATCAAGGGTAGGCTTTCGCAGTTCCAAAGTGTCAATAGGCGAGGAAATCTGTTTTATAAGTTTAGGAAGAAATGATTCACCGTCGCTTACCTCTACATAAAGCGATCCATTTTCCTGACGAACTTTTATACCACCAATGGCTTGTAATTCTTTTTTTACTGATTCTAAACGACTGCTTTTAATAGTAATAATGTCATTTCTTACTGATTTTTTAAGATTATCCGGTGTATCAAGAGCAACAATTTTTCCATGATCAATTATTGCAATTCGATCACAATATTCCGCTTCATTCATATAATGGGTCGTCATAAAAATTGTCATCTGCTTTTCTTGCTTCAATCTTAATATATATTTCCAAAGATGTGATCTTGTTTGCGGATCAAGACCAATTGTCGGCTCATCTAGAAAAAGAACTTGGGGATAATGAATAAGACCACGCGCAATTTCCAAGCGTCTCTTCATACCTCCTGAAAAATTACGAACCAGCTCGTTTCTTCTATTCCATAAATCCACCAGATCTAAAACTTCCTTTTTTCGTTTCTGAAAATCATCATTAGATATGCCATATAATCGCCCATGAAAACGCAAATTTTCTTCTGCGGTAAGCTGATCATCTAACGATGGGTCTTGAAATACAAGACCGATTGATCTTCTTACATTATCTCGCTCTGAACTAATTCTAAAGTTATTAATAAACGCTTCACCACTAGACGGCATAAGAATAGTAGACAACATATTTATTGTTGTTGATTTTCCTGCGCCATTCGGACCCAGAAAACCAAATATTTCACCTTTTTTTACTTCAAAACTAATATCCTCAACAGCAATAAGACCATTGAATTTTTTAGTTAAATTTTTTACTACTATTATATTCATATAAAACCTCAAACTATATTAAAAGGGCGAAATTTCCAATAGGGCAAATCAATGAAGTTTATGATTTTTATTTTCGGGCCACTTTAAGAGCTCTTGCCCACCAAAGCAGATCACTAAAAAATCTTTCCACAGGATCTCCCATATGTCCTTTACGAATCGACTTAAACATTTCAGTCCCTTGAGGACCCTTTCCCATCATAGCCGAAAAAAATATATCATTAGAGATATGAATAGCATTTCTAATCGGCGCCATTTGAAGCTCAACAGCAACTTGGCGGAGTTGTTCAACCGAACGTGCACCCATCGCACCACCATAGCTTAAAAAACCTATTGGCTTCCTATTCCATTCAGAATAAATTACATCCATTGCGTTTTTAAGAACTGCGGTATAACCGTGATTATATTCAGGTGCAATTACAATAAAGGCATCGCCCTCGTTTATTTTTTCCGACCATTTTTGGACAGTTTTGTTTTTGTATTTACCTTGGGCCATCATAGGCGACATAGGGCTATCAAAAAATGGCATTTCATAATCACGCAAATCAAGAAGTTCCACATCAACATTTTTTAACTTTTTAGCTTCTTCAAAAATCCATTGACCTGGTTTTTCACTGAAACGACCTTGTCGAGTACTACCAATGATAATTTTTAATTTTATTGATCTACTCATAATAATTTATTTACTTTTTTTAATAACTCTTCGTATCACATTTAGTCTATTTGAAAGATGCGAAGCAAATTGTTCAACCTTTGATAACTTGGAAAATGCGAGCATATCACATCCCATGCCAAACACAAGGAGTTTATCTCCTTTTTTAATCCCCATTGACTTTCGAGCTTCTACAGGTATAACCACCTGGCCTTTTTCACCAAGAGTACTTGTACCATAAAAATGTTCATTGTTTTTATTCTTTTTTGTCATATACCTAATGTTAATTATTTTAATTCTAACATACAAGTAGGAAAAGTACAACTTTTAAATCCTTAGATTCTGGTACCCTTAGAGGGAATCGAACCCCCATTTTCGGTTCCGAAGACCGACGCTCTATCCGTTGAGCTATAAGGGCTTACATAGCGGGCAAAAAACCAACGCTCTATCCATTAAACTACAAAAGCAAAACAGATTTTCTATTTATAATATAAATTATATCATTCTAAATAAAATTTTTACTTTTAGGACATTTTTTTTTAATACCAATATCTCAAATATATAACACTTCCGATATAGAATAAAAACTGAAGTTAAATAATTTCTTCTTTTCTTGCCCTAACAAACGAAATCCATTCTTCAACAATCTCGAAAATTAACTTAAATGGAGCTTCAATTAAAAAATCAAAGATAATAATAAAAAAATTTAATTTAGCAATTTCATTACTCAGAAACTTCCCAATAGATAAAATCGGCATAAAAAAGAAATCTATAAAAGGAGTAAAAAAACTTTGCTTATACTCTAATCGATATTCTTTAGCTATCTGCCTAACCCGATAACCAAAAAAGGTAACAACACTGACAAAGAAAAAGAAAATCGCTTGACTTATAATATTGAATTTCATCAGATTAAGAACAGCGTATATTAAACTCAAGGTAATCACAAAAGTAAGAGCATAAAAAATTGTAAAACCAAAAATTAAAACTGGTCTCCTCACTAGTGGTTTTTTTGTAATTAAAGAAACATTCTCTTCAAAAGAAGGATCATGGTTAACAATATCAATTACCCGTCCATATATTCTTTTCGTATTATCTTCACCGGGTATTTTTACAAAACCAACGATTAAAAGCATTAATATTGGTGGAAAAAGTGTATTTATCCCTATAGAAAAAAAATTAACTTCATTAAAAAAGAATAAAGATAAAGGATATTCTAGAATAATAGCAAAAACCATCTTCGTCAAAAAAATATAAATAAGACTCCGTATAGCAGTTTGTTTCAACCTATCTCGTGTTTGATCATATTTTTGACGACAAACAAACTCAAGTTGATTCCACAACCGATTTTTTTTTGATAATATTTTTTCCGAATTGTTGATATTCTTTTTAATAATCTCAAAAAGAATTAAAAATGGAGGAATCTGTTTTTTAACAAATTTTATAAGCTTATCTGAATAAGGGTTATTAATAATCTGATCTATTTTTTTAAAATTATCAACTAAATTAGTTGATATTTTTTTAAGATTAGCTGTTTTATATTTTGATATTGGTTTATAAAACAAAGAAAACAAATGATACCTTAAATATGAAAGATCACTTTTGGCAAAAGCTTTTTCTACCGCAACATAAAAATAAGCATCTTGCTGTGATTGAGAAACACCTTTAATCTTTATTTTTTTTCTAAGAACTTGATAAATAAAAAAACTAAATAATGAAATTTGATTTGCTTTCTGAGGAGACAATTTCTCTTCAATTTCACTTGTCAAAAGATCTAATAAAAACTGTGATAAATAAAATTTTATTTTATCACCTCGACCATTAATCACTAATCCTCTTACATAAAGATACTTATCTATAATTTCCTGTACTTGTCTGACATCATAACTAGAAAGAGATTCATTTGGAAAATAACGGGCCCATAATAACTCACGGATAATATTTTCTGCTTCACCTTGACCTTGAGGATTTAAAGATAATCGTCTTTTAACAATTCTTTCAATGGCCGCTCTCCTAATTAAATGTTCTTCCCGATATTCAACAGCATTTCTTAATTTCTCATATAAAATTGCCAAAAAAGAAACAGTTTGAGAAACAGAAATCCTAGAGAACTCATCCGGAAGAGGCTTCTTCTTAATTTTTTGAAGATTATCAATTAATGCTTTAGAGTATTTAGACAAATTTATTGCTTGATCAATTGTTTTTGATTTTCCATCCATATATTCAGATTTCAAAAAAGAATTACTCTTTAATTTCCGCCCCAATATTAACAATCTTATTCTTTAATTCTAATAGTTTTTTATTAACCATTTCTAAAGTATCAGCTTCAATATTTAAACGAATCAATGGTTCAGTATTAGAAGATCTCAAACTTAGTCTCCAATGAGGATAATCAACTGAAAGACCATCAATATGAACTATCTGACCATCTTGATAATCATCCTCAATCTTTTTAAAAACATTTTCAGCCTTAATTTCAGATTTAAGGACAAAATTTACTTCTCCAGATTCAAAAGAAGACTGATATCTCTTAACTATTTCTGAAATTGGCTTATTCTCTTTACCTATTAACTCCAATACATAAAGAATGGTCAAGACCCCACTTTCAGCATAACCAGTATCCTGATAATAATAATGACCTGAAGACTCACCAGAAAAAAGAGCTTTTTCTTTTGCCATCAAGGCTGTAATTAAAGCATGTCCCACTTTACCAATAATAGGAACTCCATTATTTTTTTTAATAGTTCGACTAATATTTCTTGTATATCGAACATCAACTATTACTTTCCCATGATAATGCTTTTTTAAAATCTCCCCGGAGATTAAAGAGGCAATTAAACTCGTTGGGACAACCTCTCCTTTTTGATCAATAAAAAAAACTCTATCTCCATCACCATCAGGAGCTATCCCCAAATCCGCTTTTTCTTCTTTTACTTTATTCCGTAAAGATTCCAAATTTTCAATTTTAAATGGATCTGCCGGATGGGCTGGAAATCTGCCGTCTAATTCAAAATTCATCTCTATTAACTCACAAGGCAATTTACTAAAGATTTCTCTCAAGTATAAAGAAGCCATTGCATTAGCTGGATCAGCAACAACCTTAAGTTTTTTAATATTCTTTGGTTTAATAAGGTTAAAGGCAAAATCGACCTCATCCTTAACAATGTCCTCATGTTTTTTAACAACTCCTTGTTTGTTTTTTGAAATATAGGTATTATTCATCACTAATTCTGCAACTTTATTCATTCCTGTCCCAGCACCAAATTTTATTAAATGCCTATCGACTCTCTTAACAAATTTAATTCCATTATATTCTTTAGGATTATGAGAAGCGCTGATCTGAATTCCAGCATCATATTTAAAATTTAAAACAGCAAAATAAAAAGTAGGAGTAGAACTCAAACCGATATCAATAACTTCTCCTCCAAGATTTAACAATGTTTCTTTGGCCTTTTTAAATAAGACTGGTGAAGAAAGCCTCATATCACGACCTAAAACAACCGATAACTTTTCTTTACCTATACTTTCTACAAAAACCGTATAAATAGCTTTAATAATAGGAATAATATTTTCTTCATTTAAATCTGTTGGATAAATGCCTCGAATATCATAAGCTTTAAAAATTGATGGATTAATTTTCATAAGATTTATCTTAATATTCAATTAATAATGACTCTATGATAAATAATAACAAGCCATAATGTCAAGTAATTTTTTTGTTGATAGGGGAGAGGTACTGGTTTTTATCTTCAAATCTATCCGGTGTAAAGATTGATAAAAAGAGATCAAATTATCAATTTTCCAATAATCAGCCTGATTCTGAAGTTTTTTTTTCTGCCATATCTGAAGATTATTAGATAACCCATTTTCTTTGGCTAAAATCAGATTCCTAATATGTCTTGATAACATAATAAAAATAAAATAATCATCGGTTTTCTTAGAAACAGACTTCAATAATTTTATAAATGTTTGTTTGTTTGAAGGGTGACATGCATCAAGAAGTTTAAATATGTTCTTCGAAGGTTTAAACTCTTTAATACTTTTTCTAAACTGATTAAACTCTAATTTTAATATTGTTTTTAAGCCCCGTGTAGACAAACCATCTTCCCAATCTATTAAATCTATCTCAGAACTTTTTAATATTTTAATCACCTTTTCCAACATCTTTTTATTTCTCTTGACAATTTTTTTAAACATATTTTGAATAAAAAAAACCTTACTTAGACCAAAAAGAGTTTGAGATTGCCCCAGCCAAGACAATAAATCATTTAACTCTTCTCCTGATATATTTTCTATTTCTTTTCCTTTCTCTTGATATTTTTTTTTC
>CAYTFR010000021.1:0-11192 GCA_964437175.1 uncultured Gammaproteobacteria bacterium
TAACGTAGTAGCAGTGGGAAACAACGTACTAGCAGACTTCAGTCTGCGCTCAATATTTAATTATTATGTATTTTATGAAAAATAAATTGGCTTTTAGCCTCATGGAAATTACTATTGTTATTGCTATTCTAGCTGTTCTAGCAACCGCTCTTCTTATTGTCCTTAATCCAAAGACCCAAATTGAAAAAAGCTGGGACTCAAAAAAAAAGCATGAACTAAAAACAATGCAACAATCTTTTGAAGATTTTTATAATGATAAAAACTGCTACCCTAAACCAACTGAAGTTTGCTACAATTCTACCCAGCCTCTTGGAGACGGCACCTCTACCTGTAACATCTGTGGCAATAATTCAGGTTCGCCTGATTTTTCTCCATATTTAAATACCTTGCCCTGCGACCCTCAATCACCAGCTAAAGAATATTTATACCAAGTTAATGATCAAGACTGCCCTTCTTGGTATCGAATTTACACTAAATTAAACAACTCCAGCGATCCCGCCATCACTGAAGCTGGTTGTGAAAACGGCTGTGGTACAGCTGGAAGTACTCCAGCTGATTACAGTTATTCTTATGGTCTATCCAGCCCAAATACAGATTTAGAAGGTATTCTTGCTACTGCTTGCCTGGAAAATACAGGCTTAGACAATGATTGCTATACAGCTTGTCAAGGAATTGGAACCGGTACTTGCTCAAATTTTGGCCCACCAACCAACTCTATTTTCATAGGTTATGATGATTCAAACTGTACCACCACACCCCAAGGATGCAACGACCCACTATCATGTTGTAATGACCCATGGGGATCACAATACGGTAATTTTATTAAATGCGCTTGTAAGTAATTAATTAAAAACTATTATTTAAGAAACGACAAAGGGTTTAAAAGTTTTCCACCAGATCTAATTTCAAAATGAAGATGAGTCCCAGTAGATCTTCCTGTCGAACCCATCCTTCCGATTACTTGACCTTGAGAAACTGATTGACCCGAAGAAACAGACAAACGTGAAAGATGACCATAAAGAGTTCTATATCCATTCCCATGATCAACAACAATATGGCATCCATAACCATAACGAAGACATCCTGAATAAACAACTGTTCCTGTGTCAGAGGCAATGATATTTGGAGCTGATCTGTTAGCGATATCAACTGCCATATGGTACCAAATAGGTCTTTGGGTAATCCTACCTGAAGTTGGCCAAATAAAATTTGAAGTTCCTTTTACCCCAGCTTTTATTGTAGCTAAATATCTTGGTCTCTTAAGTTTTGGTTTTGCTTCTTCAATAACTCCATCAGGCACGTAAAGAATTTGACCGGCTCTTAAAGAAAAAGTATCAATATCAACAAAATCATTAAATGGAAAGTTAACAATTTTTTGAGGATCAGTTTTAAATTTTTTAGCAATCGTATATATGCTTTCTCCTGATTTAACAGTATGAACAACTCCAGTGATTGGAGGTATTTTTAATACTTGGTTAGGTTTGATTATTTTTGTTTTTAAATTATTTATCCATTTTATTGAATCAATCGAAATATTAAATTTTTTAGAAATAGAACCTAAAACATCACCTGATCGAACTGTATAATTAATTACTTTATCACGAGGTTTGGCTGAAACAATTGTTCCTAAAGAAGATTGATAAGGATTATATGAAACAACAGCTTGTTCTTTGTCAGAAAAAGACTGGGCAAATGAACTTATAAAAGGGTTGTTATCAACAATAACCGGACCTCCAATTATTGCTGTTGCCACCAAAAGCAAAAAAGAAGTATTAAGAAAAGATGTTGAATATTTACCTCTTTTAACAATTAATAGAGCAACAATTAAATCTTTTATTTTTTCAAAATTTGCCCCAAAATTATGGACCCGATTTATTAAATACTCCCAAAAAAAGAGTATAAATTCTTTTAATTCTTCCAATAACATAAAGAATAAAGAATATTATACTACACTATTTAAATTTATGGTTTTGCTTCAGACGATGCTTCTGGAGGAGAAAAGTCTTTAGGAAGTTCTATTTTTGGTTCAACCGTCGCCACTGGTGGCGTTGGTAAACTCAACTGAGATGGTTGAACTTGGTTAGTTTTAGCTGGATTTTCTTTTGTTTTGGATTGAGGGATCTTGGATTTAAAAGCTTTTAAATCTTTTTTAGCTTGATCATAATCAGCTTTTGATTCTTTTGGATCAAGCAAGTTCAAAACATTTTGCATTTCACTCGCTGCGACTTGATATTTCCCTAATTTAAAATTTGCCCAAGCAAAATTATAATGAGAATTAGCAAAATCAGGCTTTATTGATATTGCTTGTTCAAAAAGGTTACTTGCTTGATCATATTTACCCAATGAATAATAAACTCCACCCAAACCAATTCTATAACCAACATTTTGAGGGTCAGAAATAATCGCCCTTTGATAAGCAGATATTGTCCAAACATCAGACCCCTTAGCCACATTCAATATATTTCGGTAAATTCCAGCTAGATTTGCCCAATTACTGGCTTTTTGAGAATTTAAAGAAACCCCTGCTTTAGCTTGGGCAATGGCAGATTGAATTGCCTGATTAACAGTTTGCTTCTCTTGATCAGATAACTTGTTTTTTTGAGAAGATTTTCCTTTGTTCTTTTTATTTTCCTCAGTTTTTTTTGAAATAATATTGTTGGCAATTAAAAGATTTGTTTGAGCAAAATTAATTCTAAATCGTTCATTATATGGATTTAAAATTACTGCCTGCCTTTGATTATCATAAAGATCTTTAGCATTATTTTTAACTAGTCCTTGAAGAGATTTATTAAAATAAACTTCTCCAGCATAACTTCTACCTAATAAATAAGTATTCACTCCTATAAAAGCAAAAGAAAAAATAATTATTCCTATATAAACAGGAATAAAATCTGATAAGTCAAAAAACTGAGTGGTTTGGGTTGATTTGTTGGTTAATAAAACTAATAAAACAAAGAATAAAAATAAAACAGGCAGAGAAATCGGGAACAATAACAAAACTAATAATAAGTATCCAAAAAGAAATTTCAATGTTTTTTTATTTTCATCTTCTTTTAATTGATTAAATGCAATAAAAACAAGGACTCCAAAAGCAACTAATCCAAACAATCCTGTTTCAGTTAAGATATGAAGAATAGCTGATCGACTAGAATTAAATGAATTAATCTTCCATAGATTAGACTGATTGTAAGAAAAATCTTTAACTCGTGTAAACATCGAAGAATAGTTATCAATACCAACTCCAAACAAAGCATTAACCGGCTTTTTCAAAACCTCTACGCTAGAATACCACGACAATCTATATGGAGGAAGAAAAATAGAGTTTGGATTTTGTGTTTTGGAACTAGGTGTTTTAAAAATCGTAAATAAAACTAAAACAAGAGCAATACCAGTAAATAATAAATAGACCGTAGGAAGAACTAAATTATTAGAAGAACCTGATTGATGATCTAGATGATCTGATTGACTATTGACAGATTTTTTTTTGTCTATAAAAGAAATCAAAAAATAAAGAGACATAAATCCCAAGAAAATACCAAGATCAATAAGATTTCCCATCGGAGTGAAAAATGAATTTTTCAAAAATTGGAGGTTTTGAGGTAAATTAATGTTATGAAATGGCTGGAAAAAGAAAATAATTGTCACAATGGCCAGAACTACAGATGAAACAGACAATACTTTCTTTACTTTCTGTGTTTTATCTGTGTTTTTACTAAGATAAAAATACAAAACAACTAATGAAAATACTCCAACCAAACCAAAATTAGGATTTAATAGCGCCTGAATTTTATTAGGTGAGGTAATAACAATTGATAACCCCATTGTGACTAAAATTAAAAATAAAGACGTGTCAAAAATGCTTTTTTTCCAAACAAATTTTTTAGTAATTAAAAATTCAAGTGATGAAATAAGAAGAAGGGCTAAACTTCCAAATCCTAATAAATAAAGTTTATTGGTAATAAAAAACTCTTGTGTAAATGGGAGAAAAAATAAAGGAAAAAGAAAAACCAATGATAAAGATAAAACCGATTTAATCATTGATAAAAAAAAAGTTGGATTAGATGAGTTATTAGGACTGTCCATATTTTTAAGATTTAAAATCTACTAATTATTTATTATTGATTGGTCAAATTAAGTTTTTCTCTATTAAAGAAAATCGTCTATTATCTAGAATAAAACTATTAATCAAAAATATCAAGGGCATTTTAAATAATTTTTTTACCTGAAGATTGGATGGAATTAGAAATCCGAGAATTAATTAGCCGTGTTTAATATCTACAATTCTCTTAACCGCAACTTGAAAAGCAGCTTGTTTTAAATCTAATCCTTTTTGGCTGTTATTAATTGCTCTTTCCCATAAATCATCAAAAGCTTTAACCATTATTTTTTCCAGCTTTTTATTAACTTTTTCTTCAGACCATTTTTCTCCTTTTATATTTTGCAACCATTCTAAATAAGAAACAGTTACTCCTCCTGCATTTGACAAAACATCAGGAACAATGATTACTCCTTTTTCAATTAAATATTTATAAGCTTCATCAGTTATTGGACCATTAGCCATCTCAATAATTATTTTTGCCTTAATATCTTTTACATTATTTTTGTTGATAACATTTTCAAGGGCAGCCGGAACCAATATATCAACTGGCATCCGCCAAAACTCTTTATTTGTAATAGTTTTCCCAAAATGGACATCACAAACTGAGCCACGACAATAACAGCCAGCAACGGTTCCTTTCTCTTTTTTACAATCTAAAGTAGCATTCGGATCCAGGCCTTCTTTAACATAGACTGCTCCTCGAGAATCTGCTGTCGTCACGATTTTAAAACCTTCATCTTTAGCAATTTTGGCAAAATAATAACCAACATTACCAAAACCCTGTACCGCAACCGTTAACGACGAAGGAACAAAAGATGAAGATACCTGTTTCAAACGACTTGGGAGGTGTACAGCCAAACGAGCACTCCCACTAGAGTGGGCAACATAGTCTTGAATCTTTTTAAGCAATGCTTTCAAAACTATTACCCCTCCTCTTCCCGTTGCCTCTCTTCTTCCTAAACTTCCACCAAGTTCAGGTGGTTTGCCCGTAAAGGTAGCTGGGCTTTTTTTCCCAATTATCTTTTCATATTCATCAATCATCCAACTCATAATCTCTGCATTTGTATTAACATCAGGAGCAGGAACATCTTTCCTCTCACCAATTATGGGAGCGATCTGCCTTACATATGCTCGAGACAATCGCTCAAGCTCTTTTCTTGACATCTCTTTTGGATTAACCCTAACCCCTCCTTTTCCTCCACCAAAAGGAAGATTAACAACCGCGCATTTTATAGTCATTAAGGTTGCTAAAGCTTGGACTTCATCTTGAGTAACATTTTGATGAAATCTAATTCCCCCTTTATAAGGGCCTAAAAAACTATTGTGCTGAATCCGCCAGCCTTTAAAAATTTTTAACTGGCCATTATCCATTTTTACCGGAAAGTTATATTCATGAACTGCCTCAGGATTAAGAAGACGATTAATCTCCTCTTGAGTCAAATCTAACGAATAAGCGGTTTGTTTAACAATCTTTTGGGCTGTTTTTAACATAAATAAATAATAATCTTAAAAGTTAAAAGCTTCTTTGATTAATTTTTAAATCTGAATTTTTAATTATTATTCTCCAACCACCGTCCAGCATCTAAGGCCGATGCAATCCCCATTCCAACGGCTGTTCCTGCTTGACGATAAATATAATCAACACAGTCGCCTGAAGCAAAAACTCCATCAACTGATGTAGCACTCCGATAATTCTCAATTTTTAATTTCCAATTTCTAAAATCTTTGCTATTTGGAATTTGAGATTTAACAACTTCTATTGCATATCTTTCCGCTGTTATGATGTATCCTTTACTATCTAACATTAGTTGCCCCTTAAACAATTCCGTATCTGGTTTATGTCCTATGGCAATAAATAATCCATCCAGCTTTAACTCTTTAGTTAAGGATTTAAGTTCTTGACCTTTTATCTTCAACCTCACTCCCTCAACCTTTTCTTTTCCCAAAACCTCATCAACACTAGAATTCCAAATAATCTTTATTTTTGGATTTTTAAAAACCCTCTCTTGCATAATTTTTGAAGCTCTAAATTGATCACGCCGGTGAATAATATATACTTTTTTAGCAAATTTTGTTAAAGTCATTGCCTCTTCTAAAGCAGTATCACCACCACCAACCACTGCCACTCTCTTATCTCGAAAGAAAAAACCATCACAAGTCGCACAGGCTGAAACTCCTTTTCCTCTTAAACGCTCTTCTGATTCTAATCCCAACCACATTGCTTTAGCTCCAGTGGCAATAATTACTTCTTGAGCTAAAAAAGGCTTGTCTTTCAAAGATGACGAATATATTTTGAAAGGTCTTTCGGAAAAATCAACCTGCTTAACATTCTCATCAATAATCTCTGCCCCAAATTTTCCAGCATGTTCTCTCATTTTTTTTATTAATTCCGGTCCCAAGATAGACTCAAATCCCAAGTAATTCTCTACTTCACTCGTTAAGGTTAACTGTCCTCCAGATGGAGATCCAGCAAAAACTAAAGGAGAAAAACCGGCTCGGGAAGCATATAAAGCCGAAGCCAGCCCTGCTGGACCACCGCCAATAATAATGATATCTCTGATTTTATTTTTGTTTTTGATTTTGTTTTTATTCATATTTGCTTGTTCACACCGGGTGTGAACATGAGGCTACACATCGGGAAAACATACCCTGACTTTAATTTTCCCTATTCCCCTTATCTCACCCGTTGTTATTTAACTTTTAATATTAAATCTTTGATTTTTAAATCTACAAATTAACCACTCTTTCCATCATTTTTTTTATTTTTTCTTTTTCTTTTTTAGGAGTATATTGACAGATATCAGAAACAATTATCTCCTTAGATAAACCATTTATTGCTTTTTTAACCGCACTTATCTGTTGTAAAATATCAATACAATCTCTTTCAGTATCAACCATTCTTTTTATCCCTTTTAGCTGACCAATAACTCTATTTATTCTAACTGAAATATTCATATTATTATCTTCTTACTTTTAACTAAATTTATTAAGCCCGTCTCTTCTGTGAATAAACCCACCTTAAAAGTTCTTACTCATCTCAATTTTAAACCAAAGATTAAAAACCAAAAACTAAAAATCAAAAACTAAAGACTAAAGACTAAAGACTAAAGATTAAAGATTAAACATATACTCCATAGGAGTATAGAGTATATATTATACTATGCTTTATTTTTTGTCAAGAGAAATAAGAATAATATATTGGTAAACAAAAAATCACGATCGTGAATTCCTACCGAACTACTATTACCTTTAATTTTAATACATTTTAATACAAAGAAGATAAAAATTGATGGAATTATGATGGAATTATGATGGAATATTATGATGGGATTATTAGGTTATTGTAAAGGAGTTGATCTGCCAAACGCGAATTAAGCGGTTTTTAAATTATCTAAAAAGTCCTTATTTGTTTTATACTTCTTAAGTTTTTCAAACAAAACAGCCAATCTTTCTTCTGGATTAAGAAGAGATAACATTCGCCTTAAAGTACTAATTTTTTCTAACATTTCTTTATCAAACAATAGCTCTTCTTTTCGAGTTCCAGATTTTTCTATAGCAATGGCCGGGAAAATTCTTTTATTAGCAAAACGACGATCAAGATGAACCTCCATGTTTCCAGTTCCTTTAAACTCTTCGTAAATAAGATCATCCATTCGTGATTCTGTCCCCACCAAAGCTGTTCCAATAATGGTTAGACTGCCCCCTTCTTCACAATTGCGAGCTGCTCCTAAAAATTTCTTGGCTGGAAATAAAGCTGATGGATCTACACCTCCTGATAATGACCTTCCTGTATTCCCAACTGTTACATTATATGCTCTAGCTAATCGAGTAATTGAATCAAGCAATATTACAACATCTTTCCCTATTTCAACTAATCGTCGACCCCTATCCAAAGCTAAATTAGCCACTCTTATTTGATGTCGCGGAGACTCGTCAAAATGAGAAGCAGCCACTTCTCCTTGAATAGAACGTTTTAACTCAGTCACTTCTTCTGGACGCTCTCCTATTAAAATCGCCATAAGATAAGCATCTGGATAATTTTTAGCCACTCCATAAGCAATCTCTTTTAAAAAAGTTGTCTTTCCTGCTTTTGGCTGAGAAACAATTAATCCCCGCTGACCAAAACCAATCGGTGATAAAAGATCCATAATTCGAGTTGACAATATATCTGACTCTGTTTCCAGCTTAATCTGTCTATTGGGATGTAAAGAAGTTAATCGACTAAATTGTTTTCTTTTAGCACTTTCTTCTTCTGTCACTGTCACTCCATTTATTTTTTTTATTAAAAGCAAGCTGTGAAATCTTTCTCCTTCTTTTGATGGCCGAGCTAAACCTTCAACTTCATCCCCTTTTCTCAACCAAAAACGACGTATTTGAGAAGTAGAAACATAAATATCTTTATCCGGATCAACCACATAATCATGGCGTAAAAACCCATATCCTCCATAGGTTATATCTAAAATTCCCTTGGCAGGATAACTAATCTTTAAATCTTCTTTTAACCGCTCCCCTAAAGGAACCTCTTTTCTTGAATATCTTTTAGAAACTGATAATGGTTTTTTCTCTTTAGTGTTTTCGATGATATCTTTTACATCTAACTTCACTTTATCAGGGTTTTCTCCTTTTTTATCTGAAGACATAGTAAAAATTTGTAAATTATAATATTTGAAGACAAAATTAATTGAAAAATAATCGTAATATAATTATTCTAAAAACTATTTATCAAAACTCCAGTAGATACATTTTATTCTCATTAAGTTGAGCAAAATAAGAGGATAAATAACGATCCTCCAGCATGAGGTCGTAGAATTTTTTTCTCTTAATTCCAATGGGAAGATGTGTCATTAATCCAAATTGAATTAATGAACTTCATCTCATTTCCCGATAATATCGAGATTACCCTTAATATTTGATTTCGTAGAGAAAAATTTTCAAAGTTTAACCTCTTCATTTGGAGGATCAAACATAGTATACACAATAACTTCTCGATTTGTCAAGCACTTGTTAAAGTCTGGTACATAGGACTTGTTCACACCGGGTGTGAACATCTACTCACACATCGGGAAAGTATCTCCTGAATTTCCCTCATTACTCTTCATCTGTTCTTATTGACAAAGATTTTACAACTAAAGAATAATCCTGCGTATCAATAATCCCATCTAAATTAAGATCACCTATCAAAAGAGTCTTTTCATCAGAGTTACCTAAATTATTTCTTATATATGAAAGATCATAAGAATTAACAATTCCGTCTTGAATTGGCAAATCTCCAGCTAACATATATATCTTTGAAAAATCTAGTTTATTTTTGCCTCCTTGCAAAGAAAAACTTTCACCTAAACTGCAATAATATCCTCCCATAGTTGTTTCTTGAGGATTAAGAGTACAGATTTTTTTCTGAAGGTGTTTTGGCCCTTTAATATAGACTCGATATCCTGGCCCTGGAAAAACTTGAGAGAACTCAGCTAACCCATGCCAAAGACCATTCTCATCTGAGCTAAACAGAACTTTTTTTTCTATAGGTTGAGGCAACCTCGTACCAGCTAAAATCAGCTTAACACTCATCTCTCTATTCTTTAAATTAAGAGGTTGTTTCTTAATCCCTTGAAATCTTAAAGTCAGATCAAGGGTTGTTTTAATTGACAATGGCCGGATACCTGAAGGATTTAAGATGGTTATATCTGAGTAAACATCTTTGTTTTTAAATTCAAAACCATTTTCTGGAGCTATCCCAACCACTTGTGAAACTGAATTCATAAAAGAAATTGTTGTCTCTCCTGATTTTTTTGGTCTGAATTTAAGATTTAAAATCACTGAATCCTTTAACTGATCATTTGGCTTTTTTGCTGTTAGGACTATGTTTAAAACCTTTGCCCCATCTTCTTTTGATACATTTTTAACTAGTTCATCATTAAAATAATTGTCTGGTGTCTGAACAAAAGAAACATAATCTAAAAGATCTCGATCATCACTATCAAACTTAAACTTTAAATCAACCGCTGATATTTTTTTTTGATCCTCAGCATTAAGAGTAAAGCCTATATTTAAATCTTGGTCTTGTTTTACTGAGATATTTGATTGAGAAAAACTAGCTGAAATTGTACTTAAATTCGCTTTTGACCTTTTAGAAAAGGATAATAAAAAAGAATAAATAAACATTAAACTCAATATAAGGATAATCAAAACCAGAGATATTTTTATTTTTTTATTCATTGCTGTTATTGTTGTTATAAACTCTCATAAATTATTTTAATGTCCTGATGAGATAAAACTAATTACTAGTTAAGTTTTTCCTCCATATTTCAAAGTCGACTAAATCGATTTTCCCATCATTATTAAAATCAGCTGTTTTATTGCTTTCATACTGTTGACAAACTCCATTCCCAATAAACTCACATTTCCAGATATCATAATCCACTTCATTAATTTGGTCATCACAGTTAGCATTACCTTGAGATTTATCAGAACAAGATGAAGGCTCTGGAGTTAAAGTAACAACAGCATTAGTTTCCAAATTAACTATTCCTAAAACTTTTTCATCCATCGAGGTGTTTCCGCTTGAATCAAAAAATATCCAGTGATAATTTGTTTTTGGATCAACTAAAAAGAACCTTACCTGATAACTACCTATTGGCAAACTGTCAGGAACACTAAATGTTGTCTCAACCGAATTTTCATTAGTCTCTTTCTTCCAAAGATAAGATGGCCGGTTTGGATCAACCAAAGCCGTATCTTTTAACTCATTGTTTTGATAAAAACCAAATCCCAACTTTAAGCTTTGGGCAACCCATTTAGTACCAATGGCTTTAGTTGAAAAAGGAGGCCTGTTCCCCCGATTATGAAAGTTAGCTTTAAAAGTCATCTGACGATTATTAATACTAATTTCTGACTGACTAACTAAAAGTTGAGCCCCAAGTTGACGATTTTCATCTTTAAGTACTTCTTTAGTTGAAAAAGAACAACTTGGACCTGATGGCCAGGAAACATTAATTAATCCTCCAGATTCATTCCATTTTACAGACTGAATTGAAACATGACTGTTTATTGAACCTTGAACCGGAATTGAATATTGGTCTTGAAGACAAGTCTTGCA
>CAYTFR010000022.1:0-6615 GCA_964437175.1 uncultured Gammaproteobacteria bacterium
GCTAATAACTTAGAAGGAAGTTTAGTCTAAATTTAAGATACTAATTTTATATTTTCCTTGATAAGTTTTTTTAATAATATTTTTTATTTCTAATTGTGACAGTATGGCAAGAAGATTGTTTATGGGAATCTTTGTTATTAAAGAAAGGTCGTCTGCTGATTGGCTGGATTGATCTAAAACATCAAAGACCAATTGTTCTTCTGGAGTTAAAGAGATTGAGGTTTGTTTTTTTTGTTTTGGGGTAATTTCAATATTAAATTCTTCTAATATGTCTTTAATTGAAGTTGTTAATTTGGCCCCTTGTTTGAGAAGAATGTTTGGGGCGCTGGAAAGGCTTGATGTTAAAGGGACAGGAGGAGCAAAAACATCCTTGCCTTGATTGGCTGCGTGTTTGGCAGTGATTAAAGTCCCTGAATTTTTATTTCCTTCTATTACTAAAACTCCTTTTGCCAAACCAGAGATTAATCGATTACGAGCAACAAAAAGACCCTTTTGAACGGTTTTGCCAGGAGGAAATTCAGAGATAATCAGTCCTTTGTTTTTAATAATCTGATGGTATAAAGAAGTGTTGATGGCTGGATAGATTATATCAACTCCACAGCCCAAAACAGCAATTGTTTTTTGGTTGTTTTCTAGAGCTCCTTTATGGGCAATCGTATCAATTCCCATTGCCATGCCAGAAACAATAATAAAGCCGGCTTTGGCCAATTGGTCAGAAAAATATTTGGTAATTTGTTGACCGTATGGACTGGGTTTTCTAGTCCCAACAACAGCAAAGACAATTTCTTTATCAAAATCGATATTCTTAATTTCTCCTTTAACATATAGACAGATAGGTGGATCAGGAATATTTTTTAATGAATTAGGATATTGTTTGTTTTCTTGGGTGATAATGGTGATCCCCTTTTTATGTATTTCTGATTGAGTTTTTTCTGGCTCAAAACCTTTTCGAAACTCAATAAACTTTTGAGCTGTTTTTTGACCAATAATTTTATCCAGTGTTTTTTTGTCCGCTTTGTAGGCTTTTTCTACTGATGATAAGTTTTTTAAAAGCGCAGTGAATTTGGTCGGACCAATACCTAAAAAATGGGAAAAACCAAGATAATAAAGGAGACTTTTTTCCATATAGTGATAGTATCAGATAAAAAAGGATTTGTCTGTCGACTATAGTTAACAAAATTAGTTTTTGGTGTTTAGTATCTGGCATTTAACAACTAATTGTATGGCTTTTTTAAAGCCTTAATCCCCCTCTAAAACATTTCTTGATCAAAGTTTTCGTTTGGAGGATGAATATTGTCAGTAATCCATCGGGCAACCCCCCCTTTTTTTGTTAGAAAGGCTTTTATAAGTATTTGGAGTAAGTCTATGTAGATTTAATTATGGATATTCAAATGTTTTTTATAAAAAGAGACATTCCTATTTATAATAGTGTTCCAACTGCCATTAGAAAAATTATGATTTTCCTTTGGATAGGTAAAGTAATTGATTTCCTTGCCCATTTTTTCCAGTCTTTGAAAAAGATTTTCAGACCATTTTTGAGGAACGGATTGATCAGCTTCTCCTTGATGAAGTTGAATTGGGGCATTTATATAATCTAAATAATTAGGAAGAGAGTATTTTTCAACATCATAATTTTCTTCAAATTCAGCTAGTTTTTTACGCAAGGCTTTGCCATGATCTTTAAACTCATCAGTATAGTAAAGAATAGAGTAAGGAAAAGGTTTTGAAACAGGTGCCCAGAGAACAGTCGGATAATTTTTTCCAGTAATTTCTAAAATAACAAGAGCAATATGACCACCATTGCTGTGTCCCCAGAGACCAATTTGATTAGGAAGAGCTTTGATTTGATTATGTTTTGTCTTAGATATTGATTGATTAATGTTTTTGGTTGCTCCTAAAAGAGATAAAACAGTTGTGTATGTTTGGAATCGAGCTTCGAAGACATCTTTAGATGGATTGTCAGATTGTCCGTAACCCAGAAAATCAGGCGATAAGGTAATAAATCCTGAACGAGCTAGTTTTTCTCCAGCATGTTTTGTCCCCACCCCTGTTTTATAAATCAAAGGATCAACAAAACCGCGGATCATAATAATGATTGGATAATGGCCTGGTTTATTGGGAAGGTTTATTAAACCACTTATTTTTTTGTTTTGGCTGTAAAAATAAAAAAGCCGAGAAGTAAAATCTTTTTCTTGTTTGATTGTTTTTCCTATCCAAATCCTAGATTTTAAGTTCCAAAGTTTGGTTTTTCGTAAAGAATCAATCTCGTATTGTTTAAGCGGTTTTTCTTTTATTTTTCTTTGTTTAGGCAAAGGACTGATAAACCATTGCGGTTGAGTTTTCTTTTGAAAAAACAACCAACTGATAAAAACAGTTCCGGCTAAAATGATAGCAATAAGGACAGGATTACGCATAACCATAATCTTTATTATAAATGATTTAGTTATTGGAACACTAATCTAAAAAATCATCAAAACAGTAGATCTAAACAACTAAAATTGAGAATAAAGACTCTTTTTGTTATAATATAGGTCATGGATAGTTTTAATAAAACGTTTTCTTTTATCTTAGGTTTAATTGTTGTTGTTGTTTTTTTAGCTGTATTTACAAAACGGTTAAATATTAGTAAAAATATCTCAAAATTAACTGGGAAAAAAACAATTAAAACAACGATTACTCCAACAACTTCTTCTTCAGTTAACGGGAATGTAAAATATCAGTTGACTCCACAGCCAACAAAAACCATAAAAAAAATAGGTTATGAAAAGGGTAAAACAACTTCCAATAACTATCAAAAGACAAAATCAATTCCAGCCACGGGATCACCAACAGTATTGTTTTTATTTGCTGGTGCTAATTTAGTCGGTGGCCTGTATTTAAGAAAGAAAAAATAATTAAAATTATTTTAACTAAATCCAGGAATTCTTAAGATACCGGAAGCAAGAAAACTAATGATGAAAACAGCTCCGACAGCAAAGATAACTCCAATAATTGCTCCTAAGATGATTCGTTTCCCTTGTTGAAGTTTTGTTGGATCGGCTTTTGATGTTGTTACTAAGTAGGAGCCATATAAAAGGTAAATAAAAGAGATTCCTCCAGCGATTGAGAATAAGAAATTTAATAGTTTTTGGACAACGCTTGAAGCAGCTCCTTCTTGAGTGAAATCAGTTAGGTTGGTTTTGATACAACCAATCATTGTATTCATATGTCCGGGAAAAGGCGATGGTGGAATATTGGTTGTTGGATCAATCTCAAGAGTATCCTTTTCAGCAAAATTTTGATTAGCAGTGGGATAAATACACTCTCGGCAGTTTTCCCAGTTCTGAGGAGGAGTTGGGTTGATGTTTGGGCAGTAGCCACAGAGATCGCACTCTGCATAACGGGTTTGTCCTTGAGTTAAAGGGGTAAAAAACAAAAACAAGGTTATAAAAAAGACAATAGTTATATAAAAAAATTTAGTCATATATTTAGTATATCAAAAGATTGAAAATGGTTTTTGTTTTAAATAGTATAATGAATACGGTATGAAAAAACTTATAATTTTATTCTCAGTGGTCTTCTTTTTGATCGTTCCATTATTTCGAGTCCAAGCTGATGAATTGGATGATGTCAATAAACAGTTGGATAATTTAAAACAACAGTTAGATATGTCTTTGAAAGCAACCAAGCCTTTAGAAAAAGAAGTCCAAAAACTGCAGAAAGAGTTGAATTCTATTCGGCTCAGAGTCAACCAAGTTGAGAAAGGGATTGCTCAAAAAGAAAAAGAAATCGAGATTGGTGATAAGGCCTTAGTTTATCAAAAGCAGTTGTTGGATGAACGGGCCCGTTCTTATTATAAAAACATTGGTAAAAGTAGTTTTTCTTTACTTCAGTTTTTAGCCGGAGAAAGTTTAAGTCTTTCTTTGAGAAATGTTTTTTACCAAAGATCATTGGTTAATGAGGATCGTCGGATGATTGTTAAGATTGTTTTATATATTAAAGATATTGAAAAGAAAAAGACAGATCTGGAGGCTGAAAAAGTAAAACTGGCCCAGGTAAATAAAAGAATAGATAAACAGGAATCTTTTTTATCTGGAGAAATAAACAAAGCTAAGAAATATCAATCAGAATTAAAAAGTAAAATTGCTCAATTAACAACCAAACAGAAACAGTTAATTGCCCAAAAACTAGCTGGCTTAAATCTGCCAACAAGTTTAGGGGCAGGTCCTTTATATTGTACTGATGATCGAAATCTTAATCCAGGTTTTTCGCCAGCCTTTGCTTTTTATACTTTTGGAATCCCCCATCGAGTAGGAATGAATCAATATGGGGCATTGGGAAGAGCTAAGGAAGGTCAAAACTATGAAACGATTTTAAGAGCCTATTTTAACAACATTAATTTTGAAGAGGGTAAAGAAAACACGACAATTAAAGTTCAAGGACATGGAGAAATGCCTCTAGATGAATATCTTTTAGGACTTTATGAGATGCCGGAAAGCTGGCCGATTGAGGCATTAAAAGCGCAGGTAATAGCGGCTCGTTCTTATGCTTTAGCTTATACTAATAATGGCCAAAATGAGATATGTACGACTCAAAGTTGTCAAGTGTGGAAGTCGGACAAGAAAACAGGACAGTGGAAACAGGCGGTTGAAGAAACAAGAGGGAAAATAATGACATACAATGGGGAGATTGTTAAGGCTTGGTATTCATCAACAGATGGTGGTTACACTTTTACATCAAGTGATATTTGGGGATCAAATAAAGGTTGGACAAAAAGATTAAGAGATACGAGCGGAGATATTAATAGTTTTTCCGATTTAACCCAAAAAGCCTATGATAAAGATTCTCCTTGTTTTTATGCTGCTCAAGGATGGCGAAATGAGTATGGTAAATCAGCCTGGTTAAAGTCGGAAGAAGTGGCTGATATTGCCAATGTTATTTTACTTTCTCGTTTAGATTCTTCAATTAGGGAGCATTTATATCAGATTGACAAGCCAAATCCAGCTGGTGTTGATAATTGGGATTATGAAAGAGTAAAGCAAGAAATAAAAAACAGAGGAGGAAATCCTTTTAGTCAAGTTAGTTCAGTTTCTGCTTCAGCAGATTTTGGTTTAGGAAAAACAAACAATATTACGATTTCTGAAGGTGGTCGGTCAGAAAATTTTTCAGGAAGTGAATTTAAAGACTTTTTTAATTTACGGGCCCCAGCCAATATTCAAATAGTTGGACCTCTTTATAATATAGAAAAAAAATAACTAGCCAATTTTTTTAACCTCGTCGGTTGGCACAAGGTTAAAAAAAGCTTTTAGTAAATGGAGAATTTAATGATTTTTAATTCTTAGAGAGTTAGTTGTTGCAATTTATTTGGAAGATTTTTCCCAAAAATATTTTTAATTGTTTTGTTAGTGTTTTTTGATAAATCTGTTAAATAGAACTCATGTTTGGGGTGGCCTTTAATATTAAGAAGTTTTTTTTCTTGAAGAGTTTTTTTAATTTTGTTGGCAGTTGGTGGTCCTGATTCAATAATTCTACTCTTGGAAGGGAGAGCTTTTTTAATCGCTGTTTTAAGAAGTGGATAATGAGTACAGCCCAAAATTAAAGTGTCAATAGTTTTTTGAGTAAATATTTTTAAATATTCTTTAGCCATTAATTTAGCGACTGGGTGGTTAAACAAGCCTTCTTCAACAATAGGAACAAAAAGAGGACAAGCTTGCTGACTAACTTTGATTTTTAGATTAAAGGAGTGAATCTCTTTTATATAGGTTTTACTGTTGATTGTTGCATTAGTTCCAATAATGCCAATATGATTGGTTTTAGTAATTTTTATTCCTTGATTGACAGTTGGTCTAATAACACCAATGACAGGAACAGGGCTGATAGATTTAATAGAAGTAAGGCTGGTTGAAGAGATGGTATTGCAGGCAACAACAAGCAATTTGACATTTCTTTTGAGAAGAAAACTAGCTAGTTGAATTGCAAACTGGTTAATTGTTTTTTTACTTCTTGTTCCATATGGAACTCGAGCTGTGTCTCCAAGATAAATTATTTTTTCATAAGGCAATTTTTGTAAAAGGCTTTTGACTACGGTTAATCCGCCAATGCCTGAATCAAAAACACCAATTGGTTTTTTATTCATATATAATCACTTGTATTTTATGAGTTGTTTAGCTAGTATATTATTACATAAAATGGTTGATAGTGATAATAAAAAAAAACAAGGAAATACATCTCTAATTATAATTATTTTGTTGTTTCTTTTTGTTGTCGCCAGTGTTTTTATATTTTTAAAGTTTTTTTCTTTAGAAGAAAAACCAGCTGTTACTTATAAAAAGGGTGATATAAATCGAGATGGAAAAGTTGACCAGATTGATTTTATGTATATTAGAAATTCTGATAATTGCCGTCAAGGAGAACCTTGTTGGACTAAAGTAGTGGGAAAAACTAGCGATGGAGATAATCCAATTTATGTTTCTGCTTTAGATCAAAACAAAGATGGAGTTATTAATAATATGGATATTAAAGTTGCTCAGCAAAATAATTAAGTTATTAGTTTATTAAATAATTATATGAAAGATTCAATTCAAAAAGCAATAAACAATCAAATAAAAGAAGAGATTTATTCAAGTTATCTTTATT
>CAYTFR010000022.1:6715-10328 GCA_964437175.1 uncultured Gammaproteobacteria bacterium
CAAAAAGCAATAAACAATCAAATAAAAGAAGAGATTTATTCAAGTTATCTTTATTTGTCTATGTCCAGTTATGCTAAAAGTAAAGGTTTTGATGGTTTTAGCAACTGGTTTTTTGTTCAATCTAAAGAAGAGATGGATCATGCAATGGGCTTTTTTAATTTTCTTCTTGACCGGAATGGAAAAGTAGAGCTTTTATCCATTCCCAAACCGCCGGATAATTTTGGTTCACCTCTTAATCTTTTTGAGGAGGTTTTAAAACATGAGGAATATATAACTAAAAAGATCGGAGAATTATATGAATTATCAGAAAAGGAAAAAGACTATTTATTTAAATCTTTTGTTAAATGGTATTTGGATGAGCAGGTTGAGGAAGAAGCAACAGCAAGCTCTTATATTGATAAACTTAAAATAGCTAAAACCAGTAGTGGATTATTAATAATAGATCAAGATCTTTCTCAACGAGTTTATTCACCACTTTCTCCAAATAATGGAAAAGGCTGATTTTTTATCATGTCTGCAAAATCAAGCGTTATGTTGGGAATGACAATAGGTTCGATTTTTGGAAGTTATCTTCCTGCTCTTTGGGGAGGGAGTCTGTTTTCTTATACTTCAATTTTAACTGGAACAATTGGTGGTTTTGTAGGAGTGATTATTGCTTACAAACTAAGTAATAGCCTTTAAAAGATTTGACCTTAAAAGAGTTATTCTTCTTTTATAGTTATTGTTTTAACAACAACTGGATTAACTGGTTCTGAATTTTCTCCAGAAGGACTAGTTTTAACAGGAGCAGTTGCTATTTTATCAACGACATCAAGTCCTTTAGTTACCTGGCCGAAAATAACATAATTATGAGGCAGATTATAGTTTTGGTGAAGAATAAAGAACTGAGAACCATTAGTATTGGGACCAGCATTAGCCATGGCAACGGTTCCTCTTAAATATTGTCCGGAAAAATCTTCATCATCAAAACGATATCCTGGTCCGCCTGTTCCATCACCATTAGGATCTCCTCCTTGAATCATAAATCCTTTGATTACTCGGTGAAAAATAGTATCGTTGTAAAAACCTTTTTTTGATAGATAAACAAAGTTGTTTACAGTGATTGGCGTTTGTTTTGCCTTTAATTGAATTGTGATTTGTCCTTTAGAGGTGTTTAAGACCGCTGAATAATTTTTTGTTTTATCAATAATCATTTTGGGAGGAGTAATGGTTTCTGATGATTGAGGATTTTGTTGTTGTTTATTCACTGCTGGTGGAATGGTTTTGTTATTGTTCTTAGGTCGATTTAAGATTAAAAACCCAGAGACAAGACCAATAATTAATAAAATTATTAAAAGTGACTTTTTTTCCATGACAATATTTATCCTAACAAATAAAAATAAAAACTCAAATTGAATTCAACTTTTCCATATGTTTTTCTAAAATTTTCCATAAAACAGATTTGATTTTTAAGATATTGTTTTTTTCTGGTATGAGAAGGATGTCTAAGTTTAATCCAGCCGTTAAACGTTCGACAATCGCTAGATGAAAAAACTTTTGCCAGTTATCCTTATAATTTCTATTTACATATTGAGACTCTTCTAAAGTTTTCTTTATGGTTGATAACCAGAGGTTTATCTGAGCAATTATTTTTGTTGGTGTGAGATAGGACAGGGAAAGAATATGCCACTCAAATCCCAAAAAGGCGTCATATAAGGGATAATTCCATCCCCAAAAAAGATGAGAAAAAAGATAATAATCTTTATTTTTCTTTTTTATGTCATAAACAGAAAGGTGTTTGTGTTGGAACTCTAAAGGAGTTTTTTCGAAAAATTGGTTTAATTTTTTAGCCACTTGGTAAAGTTTTTTTTCTTCATTAAAATTAATTAGCCAGGAGCGAGAATGAGTTTTTCGTATTTTTCTCCATTTTTTAAAATGGTTAATATATATAGGCTTCTTGTTTGGTTTTTTAATAAAAGGTTTAATGACAGCTTTATCTTTATAGTTTTTATAAACAGAAAAAAACTCCTCTACCCTATTTTTATCAGCTGGTTTATTAGGTTCAATTATAAAATTTGCCTTAATCTTTTCAAACACATAGGTTTCAAATTTAAGTTGATTGTTCCAAGGAAGATAAAACAGGACATTAGGAGTTTTTATAATTTGGCTTTTATTTTGTTTATTGAAAAGATTTATTATTTTTGGTTCAGGTAAATCAGGTTTTGCTCCTTGAATTTTAAGGATTGATTTTATTCTCTTATTGCCTTTTTTAAAATATCCTTCAACTTGAAAGGAGCCGATTCCTTTATGCCAGTATTTACTTTCCCAAACCTTTTTGTTAAGAGGAATAAAAGGAATTTTTTTAGTTATTTGATTAATTATTTTTTCTTTTCTTTTCAAAAGGTCAATGTTTTTAAAAAAATCATTGGTTGGTGAGATTGTTGACATAATATTATTTTATCTTAATAAAGGCGGTGATTTTAAGCAAGATTGGGTGTTTCTTAATTAAATCGTGATTTTACGAGAGGTAAAGACAACCTTTATAAGTTGAAATGAAGAGTAAAGAAGAATATCTTTTGTTTCTAAATTAAATGGTTATATGGAATAAAGAAAGCCTAAATTGCGAAAATACCACGGTTCTTTAATGGATAATACTGAACCGTTTTTTGCACTGACATCTGTTTTAATGAGTGCCTCAACTGGAAATATTCCTAAAAAGCGACGAGTTTGTTTACCACTGATAGAGTAAATTGGTTGATTGTTTTTATTCGTTAAGTGGACTGATTGAGTTGTTGTTGGTTTATCTACAGGGGAGAGTTTAGGAAGAATTTGAGATGGGAACATATTAATGATTGCCAGACCATCTTTTGTTTTAATTGCCACTGTTTTTGTCTGGGGATTGATAATCACTGGGTGATCGGTTTCGATACGTATTCCTTTGTTAACCAAACTTATTGTTCCATTTGTATTAACACTTAGTAAAACATTTCCTAGCTGTACATTTTGAAGTGTGGTGACTGGAGTTTGAGAAGAAGGAACTTGTTTTTCAACGGTCTGTCCATTAGTTTGCTCAAGTTTTAGTATTCCAGTTTGTTGATTTGTTTTTCCTGGAGCAACTTCAATACTTTTTAATTGACTGCGTTCGATTTTTTGCTCCACTTCGCGGTGAATTTTTTCGACTTCTTTTTCTTGTGTTTCTTTTAATTCTGGAGTCTCATTGGCTTCAGGAGCTTCTGTTGATTTGAGTTCTTTTTTTTCTTGTGCTTCTTTTAACTCTGGATTTTCAGCGGACTCATGAGTTTCTGTTGGTTCGACTTTTTCGACTTTTTCAGTTTTTTCTTGTGCTTCTGTTTGTTCTTTGGGCTCGCTATTTTCACTTGAGTTTTCTTCTCCTAAAACAGTACCTTTTCTACTTAAATAAGAATGGTTGAGTTTTACTATGGAAAGTGAAAGAATTAGGACTAAAAAGACAATAAAAAAAGAACGGCGGTATTTATTTTTAGAATAAGATAGTTTTTTATTGGTGTTGTGTTTTTTCACTTTATATAAAATATAACATAAATAATCTAAAAAGAACAATCTTTAAAAGTAGAGGTGAGTTTGTCAAAGCATGGTTGGTGGTTTAAAAAAATGT
>CAYTFR010000023.1:0-10285 GCA_964437175.1 uncultured Gammaproteobacteria bacterium
AAGAATATTTTTTTAGGTAGAGAAGTTTTTTTGATATTGGTTTTTGTTTTTTTGTTTTCAGGTGTTGGAACTGGTGAGATTTTTGTTTGAGTTCCAAGAACTTGATTCTTTTTTATTTGGGAAGTTGTTTTTTGTGGAGATTGATTTGAAGCTAAATTTTGATTAGATGAAATTTCTAAAGAGTCTTTATTATTAGAGTTACTATTTGACTCAACTTTGGTTGTTGGATTTGGTGTTGGTGTATTGGTTGATAATGGAGATGGGGTTAGAGTCATGGTTATTGTTGGTGTTAAAGTTGGTTGTTGAGTTGGAGTTGGAGTTTGTGTGGGAGTTGAAGTTGGTATGGGGGTTGAAGTCGGATTTGGACTGAGAGTTGGAGTAGGTAAGATGGATTGGGCAGTTTGGTTATTAAATGACAAAGTATAGGTATCTATTTGTGATGTTGGCGGGTTTTGAGTAATTTCTCCTTGAATTTTATCCCAAACATCATTGTTTTGAGCAATCTGTCCAATATTAATTGTATATTGACCAAAATCTGTTCCTTTAACCTTTAAGACATAATTTCCAGTTTGAGCATTAGGGATAAAAACAATTCCGTCTTTTTCAGAGTAAATAGAGTTGTTAATTTTAACTTCTAATGTCACTGGTGATTGAATAAGAAGAATTAATGATGGAGACAAAACAGTTTTTTTTCCTTCAACGAGCTTTTCATCAGTGTATGTTAAATTTAACAGATCAAAGATTTTTTTGATGGCTTGATTTTTATAAATTATTTGTCCATGATTTAACGGTAAGAACTCATAATCAGGATCAGAATCTTCTTTAGCGCTAATTGTCAAGATAGTTTGATCACCGTTTTCAAAATAATTTGAAATAGGTTTTCCATCTTTATAATTTCCTAGTAAGTTATCTATGGCGTTCGGAGATTCTATTTGATAGCCTGAAGGAGTATTATTAGATCCGCTTTGACCGTAAATAGCAGTTAATATATTAAATATATCTGAGAAATTGTTGTTATAAGTTTGAAGAGTTGTATTTTGAATTGATAAATTATTCGTACTGATAATATTTTCTTGACTGTCTTTTAAAAAATCAAAGGATGGAAATAAATCATAAGCAACCGGTATTTTGTTTTGAATTGTTTCTTTATCAGTTTCAAATAAATCTTTATTTAAAGTAAGGATAGTTTTTTCAGCTAGCCATTGAAAACTGTTTTCTCGATTGATTTCTCCCGCTTCCAGTGGTTTATAAACTTGAACTAAACCTTTAAGAGGAGCTCCAACAGTGATTAATTTATTTACTTTTTCTGGATGGTTTTGAGTGAAGATTCTACCAATTAAACCGCCTAAAGAATGACCAACAATTTTTACTTTATAATCTGGGTTAGTATCCCAGATTTTGTTTTGGATAAAAGTATTTAAATTATCGGCAGTTGTCATAATTGGTTGGCGCCAATCATAAGGAAATAGGTAATAATCATTGTTATCTATTAATCCTAAATTATTTAATGAAGTAGTTATTCCTGAATATTCTTTGACAAAGCTTAAAAGATGCCAATCATAAAGAGACACTTGTTTATTATGAAGAATAGCGTCTTTATTCCAAGAGGAAAACATACCGGGAATGATGATAATCGGTGTTTTTTCTGGTTCTACTTGTAAAGTAGCTAGTCCTATTTGTCTTTTGTTACCATCAGAACCAAAATACCAAAGATATAGTTTTGAAGATATTTTTTTAATTTCAGGATTGCCAGTCATATTTGAGTTAAACTGATTGTTTTCATTTGAAAGAATTGAACATTTTTCTTGACATGTCCAGTTAATTTTATCCGTTGAAGTAAGATAGTAAATATTGGTTGGAGCAGAGCCACCTGTATGGTAAACAAGATAGTATTTATCGTTGATTTTAGTTACACTTGGACCACCAGCATGACCTAAATCAGGAAGATTTAATGGATTGTGGGAATATTTAGTCCAGTTAATCCCATCAGTTGAAGTGGCGTAACCAATTTTCCAGGGTGATGAATAGCCCCATCCTTGATACCACATATGATAAGTATGGCCATCATAATAAACTGTTGGGTTAGCTACTCCTTTATTTTCCCAGTTGGCGGTTCCTTCTAAAACATATGTTGGATATTTTGTCCAATTAATTCCATCAGGAGAAGTCGCATATCTAATTTTATACTTGAATTCATTATTAAAAGAGTTAAACCACATATGATATTGGTTGTTAAAAACAACAGTTGGTTCAACAATATCGGTTTCTGTTAAATTTTCATTACTTGAAGGTACTAATACTGGGTTGTTTTGTGATTTTGTCCAATTAATGCCGTTAGTTGATTGAGCTAAGCCAATGCTCCATTTTTGGCCATCATATCCTTGATACCACATCATATAATTATTGTTTTCTTTTAAAACTGCTGGTGAGGAAATATCAATACTATCCCAACCTGAATCTGATAATAATAGTATTGGATTGTTTGAGTTATTTTCCCAATTGGAGAAAATAGTTTGAGGGATAATAAAGAAAAATAAAATAGTGAATAAAAATATATTTTTGGCTAGATTAGCCATATAAAAAAAGCTTATGAAGATTTTTTCACTGTGTCAACGGACTATAGTCTACAATTCTATATTCTTTTCCTTATGTAAAGCTCTAAAACACTACCATAGTTAAAACAGTTTAAAGATTTATATAATAATTTTGAGATTAGTCTGTCAATAAGAGCAAATTTAAGTTTTTTAATCATATTTTTTGGGTTCCTTTTTAAGGATGTTTTTGGAATAAATTTTTGGCATGGGATGGTTTGTGGCTTTTTTTTTGATTTTAATAGTTTTTTTAAAATTCCAGTAAAATGTTCAGGTTGACTAGAAGTTGATGATTTAATTATTTTTAATGGAGGATCTTTTTTTAACAAGAATTTGAATGATTTTAATGAAAAAATCCAAATGTGGTCTGGTGGTGTTAAAAATGTATAATCTTTTTTTTCAACTTTAAAAAGATGGCTGTTCAGATTGGGAGTTTCAATATAAATAACTCCATTATTGTTTAAAAGTTTTGGTAATAATTGAAGAATATGTTTTGGATTGTGAAGATGTTCAATTACATGAATAAGACTAATAAAGTCAAATTTTTGATTTTTAAATCTATCGAGATATTCTTCTATACTTAAGTTAAAAACCTTTAACTTTAATTGATGTTTTGTAAAAAAACAAAGCTTTTTTGACGGTTCAAGTCCAATACTTTTAATGCCTTTTTTTTCTGCTTCTTGAAGAATAAAACCATAACCTGATCCAATATCTAACAGTGTTTTTCCTGTTGGTAGTAATTTAATAAACTTATTTATAATTTTTTTGGCTTGTAGTTTAACTGTTTTTTGTTGAGTTTGATCATTTAAATAATCAAACTCTTGTTGGTAGTATTTTTTTAATTGTTTTTGATCAGGTAAGGGATGAATAAATAGTGTTTGGCAATTCTGGCATAGATAATATAGAAAATTATTTTTTTTACAAAAAAAATTAGCATGAGAATGGCATATTTTACATTTAAGCATTAAGATATTATATTAATATTTTTTGGATTTTGATCAACGGATTATAGTCTACAAATGTAGTGATTTAGATTATTTTAAAAGCATTTTTTATCTTAAATATGAGGTATGATTTAGAGGGTAGATAGTAAAGGTGATTATTAAAATATGAGTAAAAGGTTAAAATGATTATTTATTTTATTTGAGTGTGGGTTTTTAATGCAGTTATTTTAAAGAGTTAGTAAAGATATTGATTGATTTATAATCAAGTAAAATTAAGATATGAATAAAAGATTAAAAAGGTGTCTTGTTTGTGGGGCAACAACTTTTAGAAATCTTAAAAAGATTAAAGGAATTTTTATTTTAGAATGTCAAAGATGTCAGATTGGGTTTGTTAACCAGATTCAAGATAATAAGAAAGAGTTGGTTAATCTATATGATTTAAAAGATTATCGAAAGCAGGAGGAAAAATTCAAGACTAGATTTATAAAATTGATTAATATAATTTTAGATTTTAAGAAAAAAGGATCAGTTTTAGATGTTGGAGCTGGTTTTGGTTTATTTTCTTCAATCCTCAAGACTAAAGGAGATTTTAAGATTGAGATTATTGAACCTTTACAAAATTCTTTTTATCTAAAAAACACAAAAACAAGAAAACATAAAGTATCTTTTGAAAATTTTTTAGAGACTAAAAGACCAAAATATGATTTAATTCTGATCCTTGATGTTTTAGAGCATTTTAATAATCCTTTAGAGAACTTGAAGAAGATAAAATCTATCTTAGATAAAAATGGATATCTAATTATTCAAACGCCAAATTATCAGAGTTTAATGGCTAAGATATGTAAAGATTGGGCTTGGTGGATGATAAATGATCATAAGTATTTTTTTTCTCCAAAATCTTTAAAGTTAGTCTTAAAAAAAACTGGCTATAAAATAGAGTATTTTCAAACCTATGAAGATTTGATTGATTTTAAAAAAAACTTAGATGGTAATTTTAATCAGATTAAAAATAAAATATTAAAAAAAATTATAAGAATTAGTTTTTTCTTAGTTTTTATTCCCATATATTTATTGTTTAGAAAACTATTATGGTTAAAAAATTATGGAGGATTGATGTTTGTTGTTTGTAAAAAGAATTGAGTAGGAATTAAACCAGTTTCTGGTTGGTATTTGATGCTGTTTGCATGGACTGAAATTATGAAGTAGTATCTTATTATGAATAGGATGATAAAAAAACAAAAAAAATCTTTATCGATGGTGATGATAACCAAGAACGCTCAAGAAGTTATAGAAGAAGCTTTGAAATCAGTTGAAAATTTAGTTAATGAAATTGTTATTATTGATAATTACTCAGTTGATAAAACTGTTAAGATCGCTAAAAAATATCAGGCAAAGATATTTTTTAATAAAGAGAAAGATTTTGGAAAGCAAAAAAAATTTGCTGTTCATCAAGCATCTAGTAAATGGATTTTAGTTCTAGATAGTGATGAAAGAGTTTCTTCTCAATTAAAGCAGGAAATAAAATCTCTTTTTAAAACTCACTTGGTAGATAGATTTGATGGTTTTTATATTCCATTCCAAAATCATTTTTTAGGAAAACCAATAAATTATGGGGGTGAAAATTACCAGAAGATTAGACTTTTTAAAAAAAATAAAGCGGTTATCGCTAAAGCTTTGGTTCATGAAAAATTTAATATAAAAACGGGGAAAACAGGAAAATTAAAAGGAAAAATATATCATTATTCATACAGGTCTTTATTTCAGATGTATAAAAAATTTACTGATTATGGATTTCGAGAAGCTAAACAAAAAAAAGTAAAAGGAGAAAAAAGTAGTCTAAAAAAAATATTTATTTATCCTCTTCATATGTTTTGGGCAAGATTTATTAAAGATAAAGGCTACAAAGATGGATTTTTTAGAGTTCCTCTTGATTTGGGGTTTGCTTATATGGAGTTTTTAACTTATTTTTTAATTATTTTTTAGAGATTTTTAAAGTTTGAAAAAGTATAGATACGACAAAAATACCTAAGGTGTCAAGGGTAAAACACCTTAGAGGTGAAAGATGAGTTTTATTACGTCTTTGATAGAGAAGTTGTTTGGGAGTTTTATTTTTTTATTGCTTAGAAAAGCTCCGGGAACAAAACTTTTTTCAAATAAATGGTCTCCATTCCAGTTAGAGTTTCTTTTTTCAATTACTTGATTACCAAAAAGACCAATGGCTGTTTTCCAAGAAGCTCGGTAAGGTGGTTTGAAACCAATTATTAAATCAGGATAATTATGGTTGTTAAGAACTTTTTGGTTGGGAATAATTTCGATTGATTGAATATATTTTGATTGTTTTAAAAAATCTTTTTTTAATTGATTTAATACTTTTAATCTGTTTTTCAAGGGAACAATTCCTTGAGATTCTCTGCCTTTTAGATTTAGATAAAGACTGTTGAATCCTACTCCGTAAGCTTTAGTTTTTTTCCAGTTTATTTCTGAACCAGAAGTGTCTAGATAACCAAGTTGTTTTAATAAGTTGTTTACGTTTACTTGGTAGTCAAAAGGAGCAAATCCATGATCAGAGAGAAGAAAAAGATTAGTTGTTTTATCAACATATTTTAATACTTTACCAATCATTTTATCTAATTTTTCATAGTAGTCATCAATAACTTTGGGTGATGACCAAAACATATGTTGAATAATGTCAACCAGACCTTCGTAAAAAATAAAATATCCTTTTCTAAAACTTTTCAACTCACTAAAAAGAATTTTTGATCGTTCTTCAAAAATAGAATCGACCTGTTTAAGAAAATCATTTTTACTATATATTTCTTGTTCATAACCTTTGTTATCATAAGGTAGTCCAAGAGTTGAAAAAAGATTGGTTTTATTAGCTATTTGTTGACCATAATTGTCTGGATGACTAATTTTAAAGATTGGTTTTTTAGGATTAATGGTTAAAGGAAGAAGATAAAGATTAATCTCAGGATCAATTGATTTTAAAAAGAATTTTACTAAAGCAGGAATTTTTTTTAAAAATGAGATTTTAAATTCAAGCTCAATATAATTTGAGAAATCACCTGGTTTAAGAGAAATCTTTTGGTCTTTTATCGACAATAAAAGCCCGCTTGATGTTTTGGTTATTGTTAGAGGTATTTTTGATTCTTGTTTTTTAAATGTTATATTTTGATACATTGGACCATAAATAAAAGTATGGTTGATTTTCTTTTTTGAGATAGGAATTGTTTTTTTTAATACATTTAGTTCACTTTTTATTGGATTATTAGCGGTTGAGTATAAAGCACCAGATCCCATTGTTCCAAAAACATCAGGTGTCCCCATTCCTGTAATAACTTTTCCTTGAATGACTGGAGCTGGAAAAGTATTGGGTAGAAAAAGAATGGTTAAGGGAAGATTATTTTTTTCTAGTTTTTTCCAAAAAGGATTCTTGAATTTTAGCGGTTTTTGAATAGAGTAAACAGATTGGGGTAAATATGTTTTTGTATTTCGAGTTACAAAATCCAAAACACCATGATCAAGAGGTTTTTGTCCAGTGATAAATGAAGCCCATGCAACTGGTGATTGAGGTGGGTTAACAGTTTCAAGTTTTGAGTAAGTACCTGAAGTTTTGAGTTTGTTTAAGTTGGGAAGTTTGTTTTCCTTAAATTTTTTATTAAGAATTTTAGGATTAAGAGCATCTAAACATAAAATAACTATTTTTGATTTCATTTTTTTCTTTTGAGAATTTTGAAAAATTTTTGAATATAAGATTTGATTAAATGTTTAAATTTAATTAAAAAACCAGTAACTGCTCCGATAAATATACCAATAAATCCAGAGATAATTGGTCCCATTGAGTTAAAGACTTGACCAGCGCTGGGATCAATATAACCTGTAAAAAGAGGGAATTTATCTGGATCAAAATGTTGGATGATCATCTTTTTAAAAAATATATAGGGTGAATAATCACCCTACTACAATTAATAATTTTGTTTGATAAAATTGTATCACATATGAAAAAGATAATCTATTTATATTCTAAACTACAATGGGTTCAAAAGAAAAAGTTTTTTTTTAGATTTAAAAGGGGTTTGTTTATTTTATTTTTGTTTTTATTTTTAATTAAAGGTCGTGTTTTTGCTTTTGGCAAAGATAAATTTTTACAAAGACCTTTATCAGTTGAGTTAATAGATAATAATCAGATTCTTGTTGCTGATGGTGGGGGTGAGAACTGGTCAAATAATGGATCTAAGATCTTAATGATTAATAGGAAAAACCAAGTTAAGGTAGTTTATGATCAGGGTCTTATTTTTGCTCATGATGCTCAGTTAATAAATCCAAGTAAAGTTTTGATTGCTGATACAACTAATAATAGGGTAATTATTGTTGATTTAAATTCTTCAAAGATTGTTTTTAATACTAAAAATTTCCCAAAGCTAAAATTATCCTATCCAAATAGCGCCAAACTGACAGATCAAGGGACATATCTAATTACTGATAGGAATAATGATCGGTTTATTGAAATAGATAATCAAGGAAAAATTTTATTTGAATATAAAGATCTGTTAAAACCCCATGGAGCAGAAAAACTAAAAGACGGCCATTATTTAGTTTCAGATTCGGATAAAAATCGAGTTTTAGAAATAGATGAATCAGGTAAAACGATCTGGAGTTATGGGACAGGTGATAAAAGTATTCTGAACTGGCCTAGAGATTTTGATAAATTGGCAAACGGAGATTATCTGATTACTGATTCTAGAAATCAACGAGTAATAGAGGTTTCTCCAGATAAAAAAATTGTTTGGGAGTATAAAAAGAATTTATTTTGGCCATATGAAGCTGATCGTTTGGAAAATGGAGATACCTTGATTTCAGACAGCCAGCAAAAACGAATAATCGAGGTTGATAATAAAGGAAAAATAAGTCATATTTTTGAAAAGAGAAGTAAAAGAAATTATTCCCAGACTTTATTAAATGGAGGGTTTGAAGATAAAACTTTAAAAGGATGGATTAAAGGCGTTTTACTGGCTGAGGGAAAAGCAAAATTAAAATTAGATAAAGACTCTCATTCTGGTAATTTTTCTGGACGAGTAGAGAATAATTCAGCCGGTCCTGCTTTTTGGTTCACTAAAATTAAAATCAATAAAAGTGGTAGTTATTTATTTACAGGATATATAAAATCAAATAATAAAACTGAAGGGGGCCGTTATGAATTTATTTGGGAAAACAATTTGGGTGGTTTTTTAAAAGAGCCAGTTTTTTCTCAATCAGTTGTTGGCAATCAATGGAAAAAAGTAAGGGTTGAGTTAAAGGTTCCCCAAGGAGCTAAGTTTTTAAATATTAGAGCTACTGTTAATAAAAAGGGAGTTGCTTGGTTTGATGATTTAAAATTAAAAAAAATGGGGGTACTTCAATCAACACATTCTTTATACTTATTTATTGGGGCTGTAATTGGTGGGTTGATAGTTTTAGTGACTTGGAAAAAACCAAAAAAATAATTTTTATATGAAAAAAATATTTAGTTTAAGCTTTATTTTTGCAATTTGTTTTTCTTTATTAGATAGTTTATATATTATTAATTTTGATAAAAAATATTTTTTTGATTATCAGTTTTTATCGGTAGTTTTATTTCTTTTTATTTTGTGGCAGTTGTTTTGGTTAGTTATATTTATTACTTTTTATTTAACAAATAAGATTATTTTAAAAAATAAATTATCAATTGATTGCTTATTTTTTCATCGAGTTGTTAATAATCTTTTTAAACCAGCCGTAGTTATTTATCTAATTCTTTTAAGCCTTTTTATTTTTAGAATTATTGTTCTATATTTTTTTGGGTTTAAAGGATTAAAAGTGAAAAAGACTAATTTTAAAAAACTAGATAAACCAAATGTGATTTTAATTACTATTGATACCTTAAGAGCTGATGTTTTATCAGCCTATGGAAATGATCAGGTTAAAACTCCAGCCATAGATTCAATTGCCAATAAGAGTTATGTTTTTGATTATTCTTTTTCTCAAGCGGATTGGACTTTTCCTTCTTTATCATCATTAATGACTGGGAAATATCCAACAGAGTTAAATATTAGTGTTGATAAAAGAACTATTCCCGAAATTAATGATAAAGATAGAATTGATTCAAAATTTACTACTTTAGCTGAGATGTTTAAAAAAAATGGTTATTATACTCAAGCAATTTTAACTAATCCTTGGCTTTCAGGACAATATCATGGTTTTAATCAAGGATTTAATGGTTACTATAACTTTGATTCTTCTAAAGCGTTTGATTATAGGGATAGAGGTAAAAAATCTATTATTTTAAAGATCTATAAAAGATTTATTCCACCAACCAATAATTTTTTATATAAGACATATCAGTTTATTACTGAAAGTTTTGGCAAGGCCTATGAGATTAGAGCAGAAAGTGTTTTTAAAACGACCATTCCTTGGGTTAATAAAATAAAAGATAAAACCAGTTTTTTTCTCTGGTTACATTTATTTGATCCTCATGTTCCATATGATCCTCCTAAAAAATATCTTTCAGAGGTAAGTAAAAATACAAATTATCTTAGATATTTAGGTCGAGACGGAACAACTAGAGATTCAAGGGTTAGGTTTTCACCTGAAGATAAAAAACTATTAAAAAATCTATATTTAAAAGAAATAGAGTATTTTGATTCCCAGTTAAATATATTTATTAAATATCTTAAAAAAGAAAAATTATTTAATAATTCTTTAATAATTATTACGTCTGATCATGGTGAAGCT